>JACQAP010000033.1 GCA_016194905.1 Betaproteobacteria bacterium | reverse complement strand
TGCGGTTTCAACCGATCGACGCAACACATTTGCTAAATCGCTCTGCTGGTGTTTCATAGTCTAGCGTTTTTCTTGGTCGTTCGTTGAGCCGTCTAGATACCGCGTTCAGTTTCGCTTGCGTTACCTCCGAGAGATCCATGCCTTTCGGGAAGTACTGTCTCAGCAGTCCGTTAGTATTCTCATTGGAACCGCGCTGCCACGGCTGCTGAGGATCACAGAAGTACACCTTGATGTCGGTTGCCAATGAGAAGCGTTGGTGAGCGGCCATCTCTTTGCCCCGATCCCAGGTCAGCGACTTGTAGAGCTCCCGCGGTAACTTGTGGGCATGCTTGATCAGGGCATTGATCACCGTCTCGGTGTCTTTGCCGTCGGCCTTGGCGAGCATCAGGTAACGCGTGTGACGCTCTACCAGCGTTGCAATCTGACTGTTATTGCTACCGAACAGCAGGTCGCCCTCCCAGTGTCCCGGCACGGCCCGGTCCTCGACCGAGGCTGGCCGCTCACTGATCGATACGGTGTCGGTGATCCTGCCGTGATCATCCGTCTTTTGTGTGTGATGGCGCGAGCGACGCATCCCTCGTGTGCGCCGAAGGTGCTGTAACAGTTCCTTTTTCAGGGCCCCGCGGGCCTGGATAAAGAGGCTGCGATAGATGGTCTCGTGTGACACCTGGTAACTCTCATCGTCTGGATACGTGCGCTTGAGCCACCCGGCGATCTGCTCGGGCGACCACTCCAGCTGGAGTTTGCTCGCCACAATGCGTGCCAGAGCACGGTTCTCCACCAGTTTACAGGTCTTGGGGCGATGCGCCCGGCCCCAGGCGGCCTGATCGGCTTTACTCGCCCGGTAACGCCGCAGGCCGCCGTTGCGTCGTATCTCGCGACTGACGGTCGACGGTGCTCGACACAGCCCTGACGCAATCGAACGGATGGAGCGGCCGGCGACCACGCCACGAGAGATCTCTTCGCGTTCAGCCAACGTCAGGGAAAGACGCGATCGTCGACGTGGCGCCGGACGTATCCCACCGGTCTCCGCCAGGATACGTTGAATCGACGGATGGTGCCGGTCAAAGAGCCGGGCAATTGCGTTCAGGGACTCGCCTTTCTGCCAACGATCCCACATCAACGCTTTTTGCTCTTCGGTGTAATAGATCCTCGGTCGCTGCTTCATTTTCAACATCCTCCTCTCTATAGTCAGAGATTATTAGATGTTGCAACAACCGGTTGAGTCCGCAATTAAAAGCGGTAACTCGTCCAGCGAATACATTCTTGCTATCCTGAAACGCCATCATGACGTTTTGTCGATGTTCGGCGAGGATACGGATTCAGGATGTCTTGAATTGTATTGACGGAATAACATGGCAAGCAATTAAGCAGCGTCCCCTATTTTCTCCGGGGCTTTGTGTTTTACAGCCATAATGCTTTGCCTGTAAGTTCGAAATGCACCGTGTCGAGTCGCGTTGATTTTGCCCGCAACTGCCCGGGATTCGCGTCCAGCCAGAAGTCCCGATCTATCCGGAATTTCAAGCAAAAGCGGGAGCCGCCAAGAAGCGCTCCCGTTTTAATGTGTGCCGCGTCCGAGTTTTGGAGGAAAGCGTCCCGTTCTTCCCGGCTCGCCGGAAGAAGAATCGTGATATATTTAAAAAGCGCCGTACTTAACGGGGCACCGACATGTCATCCACCAAAGTTAAAGAAGCCGCCCACCAGCTGATCGATCAGTTGCCCGACGAGGTAAGTTGGGACGAGCTGGCCTATCGGATCGAAGTGCGTGCCTCGATCGAGCGGGGGCTCGCCGATGCCGACGCAGGTCGGCTCATCCCACAGGAAGAAATCGAGAAGCACTTCCGTATCACGCGATGACGGATGTCTACTGGACGCCGGAAGCACGAGCGCGGCTGGAAGACATCGAGGCCTATATCCGACTGCATGGACGCAGGAGGTAGAGCAACGCCGGGAGCAGTTGCCGAACGAAAGACGCCCCGTCCGTGGCCAAGGACGTGGTCGCCAGGCTCTTGGCGCGGGCGCGCCAGCTTACGACCGCCCCGCTCAGTGGCCGACAGGTGCCGGATTACCCACGGCAAGACCTGCGCGAACTGCTGGAACGCCCGTACCGCATCATCTATCGAGTCACCGCCGAACGCATCGAAATCCTTACGGTGATGCACTACCGTCAGTTGCTGCCCCGTAAATCAAGCGCGTTGCAGCACTCCGGACAAAAAACACCTTAGGCTGTACCTACGTTGCCCTGCCTTCCCACACATCCCTGTGGGTCGCGCGCGAGAATCCATTCGCAAGTGCTATTGTTGAACAGCAACGGTGGATATAGGCCACGCGTTGATTTCGCCCAAGCGCTAACGTAAGATTCACGTCCAGCCAGCAGTACCGTTTTATCCTGAATTTTGAGCCAAAAACGGGAGCCGCCCCAAGCGCTCCCGTTGGCATGTGCCGCGTCCGAGTTTTGATTTTTAGAGGAATGCGCCGGTGACGACCGCCTTGCTCGCCCTGGAAGACGGTTCCCTGTTCCACGGGGAGGCCATCGGCGTTCCGGGCGAGGCCGTGGGCGAGGTGGTGTTCAACACCGCCATGACCGGCTACCAGGAAATCCTCACCGACCCGTCGTACGCGCGTCAAATCGTCACACTCACTTATCCGCACATCGGCAACACCGGCTGCAACGCCGAGGACATGGAGTCCG
>JACQAP010000032.1 GCA_016194905.1 Betaproteobacteria bacterium | reverse complement strand
GCATGTTGCTTCGTGGATTTCTGAAAACACTGGGGCGGGAAATACAAAGTTTCGATGGAATTTACGAACACTAACAAGCGTGCGCTTGTTCGAAAACTGGCAGAACTGACGGGGCTGCCGGAACTGATAGTCCCGGAGCAGCTGGCGGAGTGCGAGGTCTCTTTGCGGACACAACATGGCTTTGAGGTTGTCGGCATGTAGCTCACACAGTCGTACGGAAGGCTCCGCTGAAAGCTCAAGGAAATCTGGGCGGCCCGTGCCCGTTTATAGTTGGCCAAGAGGACACGGGATCTGGCGCTCTTCAACTTTGCTATCAGCGGCAAGTGATCTGCGCGCCATCTCGTTAGGCGCCAGATTCGCAATATCGGGTTAGTGCGAAAGGCGAAAGCCATTCCCCGTTCGATCAGCATTGCGAATGGTCTTCCCGCCTCGATGGTGGGCAATTGCTGGCGGTCATCCTTGCCGTGACGGTAGTACACCTGCACGTACTCCCCACTCGGGTCGTAGAGGATTGCCCGGTCGCCACGTGCGCGGATCTGGTCGAGCAACTCCTTGATCGCCACGCCCTTGCCGCTTCCCGGCGCGCCGCACACAAGGATGTGATCGGTTTCGGTTTCGCGGAAGATCGGCACGCCTGCCAGCGTAAAGTCATAGGCCACCCTGGAGGCCTTGGCGAGCGCGATCACGGCCTCCGTGGAGGCGAGCGTCGCGCCGCGGATATGCTGATTTTAGGTGGCCGAACGGCCGATCTGCCGCAGGAAGAAGGCCGCCGTGACCATTCCTCCGATCGCGAGAAGCGCACCCAGCAATATGCTCTCCTGCAATCGCCGGGTGACGCTGTCATAGCTTTGCCATGTGTAGAGTTGAACCTGCGCCTTGGCTACCTGGATGCGTGTATTACTTCCATCCGGATTGGGAAGATCGGCGATCCGGCCACCGATCCCAAGGCTATTCCGGACGTGGTGCACCCGCAGCTTTCGATCGACAGATGTAGTGTTCTCGACAAGCCATAAGGCACCTGCCGCGCCACCGAGTAAGATTCCGATCGAGACCCAGAGAACGACGGCGCTGCTCCCCAGCTTGACCCAGTTGGCGAGGATCTCCGAGCCGCGGATCGCATCCGACCAGACCCGCGGCGTCTGCCTACTCTGCGCCATCGTTCTTCATCCTTTCGATCTCGTCTTTGGCCTGCACCTGGGCCTTCGGAATGGTGCCGTGCTCACGCGCCGCAGCGAGCGAGCGCAGGATATTTCGGGTCTCGAGCACCGCCTCGCACAGGCCCCAATAGGCCGGCGGAACGAGTGTCTGCATCGCCATTTCCACGCCCTCCAGGAGCAGTCCACGCTCGATCAGAAGACGATAGTAGTCGGCGTCCGCAACACCCTTGATACGCGCACGGCACGTGATCTCTTCCGAGAGTTCGTCTGGCAGGCGAAGGGTCTTGTGTCCCATCCGTCTCGCTCGATTATCCTGTCTCATGTGTCCGCCGAATTGCACGTCAAACAGCTGACGCGAAAGCATTTCGTTCTACGAGGTGTGTTCGCCTGAGAGCAGAGGGTGTGTTCGCCCTATGCCTTTGTCGTAATGGTATTTTCCGGCTCATCGCGAGAGTGCATCAGGTGTGACAAAAAATTACGGGGCCCCGCCGGTTTTATCGGCGGGGGAAACCCCCTTCACAGACCACCGTTGTCCACCCTTCGCAGGAATGGTGGCGCCCTCCTTCTCCTGCGCCCGGAGATCAGCGTCCTTGTCCATCACCTAGACGAGCGCGCGCTCGATCAGATCGGCGAGTTCGAGCGCGCCGCAATGCGCGCGGTAATGTTTCGCCCGCTCATGCACGTGGCGGGCAATCTTGACGCACAGAGAATCCAGTTCCTTCGGTGGTTCGAACTTGCGATTCGCCATGGCGTTCTTTCGAAATGGAATTGAGGGATGGTGACGGCGCCGACTGTAGTGACAGGCCTGCGAGGAGGAAACTCGCAGTTCTGCCAGGCATGGCAATGCCGGACGATGTTTCTTATGCGGCCTTGTAACGGCGTCGAGTATGCGGCGAGCGGCCCTATGGGACGAGCAGGAAGTGGGCATTCGATTGGTTTTGCGAGCGGCTGGAGTTCATGCAAAGTCATGATCTACGGCCGATCGCAACTATCTTGCGTCGGAGGCGCAGTCTGATCTTCGCGCTTCCGACCGAATTCTCACCGCCGGTGCAAGCGCGGGTTCTTGCGTGAGCACGGGCAATCCATACATTGCGACAGGAGCGCGAACTTCGCGCTCCTGTCGTTAGGCGTTTCGAAGTGAGTGTATCGATTTTCAGATGCGCGCCGGACCACCCGTTCTTTCAGCCGCGATACAGCTTTTGAATTTAGCCCTCTTGACGGGCGTATGGTACTGAACCGGCCAGGAACATATGAGACGGGCGCTCGTGCAGATTCGAGACGGCGAAGCAAACTCAAGAACGTGACGAATGACTCACATCAACCCGTAGCTGAAGATCACGATGGTCCGCTTTCAGGCATTCCAGCTGGGAGGGGAACTCAGTTTCCTCCGCATGTCACCTACCGAGCGCGCGGGCACCTCAACCGGAAGCTCACGGGTGAGGCCTCTGTAGCCGTGCCCCAGCTTGTGTCCGGCCAGCGCGTGAGCTTCTAGGTGCTCTGGCACTTATCGCTATGGGTGTCCACCCATCTTCAGTTGGCCGATAGCTGCGCTGTGCGGCGCTCGCAACAGCATGATCCCAAGATCACCGATTCCTTGCCCGCTACTCCGGTTGCTGACTCGACCACGCTTCCGGATCGACCTTCCGTCCCCACAAGCCAAACCAACACCTTGCATTGAGCGCGATTGGAACGTGTGATACGGTCAAATCTCTGATGCGTCCATTGATCTGATCTCTCCGCACCGAGGAGACCATAACGCTGATGCACGAGGGCACCGACATCATCGGCCGAAGCCACCAGATCAACTTCGAGGCCAACGCGTGGCTGGCGATCGCGAACATACTTGGGGCGCACAGCGACGCGGCCGGCGCGCGAAGCGCTCTGGAGGCGGCGCTAGCTCGGTTTTGCCAGAATGAGTGCGTGCCGGGTGTGCCAGTGGTGCAAAGGCCGCTCGTAGCGGCGCGCATCTCAGGCTGTGCGGCTGTGCTCGGGTAGGCTGGAACCGTGACCTTCCCGAGCGGTTGGGATCGGCGAAACTGGCTCACGCTGCGTTTCGTTGACGCGGAGCTCGAGCGATCGTACCGCGAGGCCGACCAGGTCCAGGGGGTTTGGCGGGCGCGAACGGCGAGTCTGCTCGCCGCGGTGGTATGGGTGCTCGTCGCCCTAGTTGGCCCCCCCGCGATCGGGGTCGCGCCCGGCCCGACCTGGCTGATTGCCGGTGCCATGACCGTGTTTCTTCTGGCGTGCGCCGTCGCCAGCCGCTGGGCGACGACGGAGTCTCGACGCAGCCTCATCGGACTCGGGCAGCAAGTGGCGGCTGCCGTGGCGGTCCTGGCGCTGACATTGGTGACGGGGACGTTCGCCACCTACGCGATGCCGGGCATCATGCTCACGGCGGTATTCGGATTCGCGGTGACGCGCCCGCCGTTTGTCGGGTCAATTGGGCTGGGGATCTTCTATTGCCTGAGCTTCGTCGCGGTCGCCGTCACGACGAGGCTCGGATTGGAGCTGACGCTGCAGGTTCTAGTCGTCGGCACTACCGTAGTCAGCTCCTCCGTGGGGGCGTACCTGCTGGAACGCTCGCAGCGCGAGGTGTTCGCGCAGAGCCGGCTCGTCGGTGCGCTGCACGAACGCGTCGATACGTTGCTGCGAACCTACCTTTCTCCCGACGTTGCCGCCTC
This sequence comes from Betaproteobacteria bacterium, assembly GCA_016194905.1. Lineage (NCBI taxonomy): Bacteria > Pseudomonadati > Pseudomonadota > Betaproteobacteria > Betaproteobacteria bacterium. The sequence continues at coordinate 29,798 of JACQAP010000032.1, read as the reverse complement.
ACTGATCAACGATCCGGAGCGCGCCTCGCTGGGTGGCGTCGAGGTGGAGGTGACGGTTCTGTTCGCCGATCTCGGGGGGTACACGGCATTCTCGGAACGGAAATCACCGGCTGAGGTCATAGCGATGCTCAATGCAGCGTTCGGCGCCGCGGTGCCGATCGTGCTGGCCGAGTCCGGAGCGGTGGTGCAGTTCATGGGCGACGCCATGATGGCCATCTTCAATGCCCCCAAGCCGCAACCCGATCATGCCCTTCGGGCAGCTCGCGCGGCGCTGGCGATGCAGCGAAGGATGGCCGAGCTGCCCTTATCCGACGAGCGACCGCGCTTTCGGGTCGGGCTCAACTCCGGGCCCGCAATCGTTGGCAACATCGGCGCAGCGCAGATCCGGAACTTCTCCGCCATCGGCGACACGACGAACCTCGCCGCGCGATTGCAGACGTATGCCCACGAGGGCAGCGTCGTGATCAGCGCGAGCACCTATGACCAGATACGGGAGCATGCAATCGTGCGCGCCCTCGGCACGCCCGAGCTGAAGGGGAAGTCGCAGACGGTTGAGGTCTACGAGCTCCTTGGCCTACGGGAGGCCGCGGACTCGGGGAGCCCCCCTGACTGACATTGCAGTGCAGGTGCGAGGGGGCACGGTAATTGTCCACTTGCGCTGCTACGTCAACGACGGAGTGTTCGTTGCCGGCGAGGACGGGCGGGCAGGTCCAATTCTGCGGTGAGGCCGCCGCACTGACACCGGAAAACCTCTCCGCGCTACAGCAACAGGTGCGCGCTCCGTGCTGCGCTGGTTCGCCCGCGCCGGTCATCTCGACCTCGGCGATTCGGGCGACATGGCGCGTCGAGCTCACTGGCCGCTTTCGGGCAACGAATCTGGCTTGGTCAATGACCGCAGATGGCCGGTTTGCGACTTTGGGCATTGGCGCACCAGGAGCCCAAATGGGATTCGTACAACGTCGGACGTTATCCGGAGGACCCGTACAGTTATTGGCAGTACTCCAAGCGGTTCAGCCCGCTTCGGCCGCAATTCCAGTCCACTACGAGCGACGGCGCCCTGAAGAAACGACGCTGTATCAGTTGGTCCAGGAACACCTCGAAACCTTCTTGGCCCACGTCGAGGCGGAAACCAGGGCGGGCTTGCCCGACTTTGTCAAAGCTGAGGGTATAAAATCCGGCTGCGCGCGCGAAAAGGGGGAAGCAAGATGTATCGTCGCAGTCTGGCAGTTCTTAGCCTGCTCACGACACTCGCGGCCGGTGCAGTCCACGCAGAGAAGCGCTACGGGCCGGGCGTCACGGACACTGAAATCCTGCTCGGCCAGACCATGCCCTACAGCGGCCCGGTATCGGCCTACGGAACCTACGGCAAGGCCCAGGCCGCGTTCTTTCGTATGATCAACGAGCATGGCGGCGTTAACGGGCGCACGATCAAACTGCTCAGCCTGGACGACGGCTACAGCCCGCCCCGCACCGTGGAGCAGATTCGCAAGCTGGTAGAACAGGAGCAGGTGTTGGCGATCTTCAGTTCCTTCGGTACCCCCACCAACACCGCGATCGTCAACTATCTGAACCTCAAGAAGGTGCCACATCTGTTCGTCACGTCCGGAGCGGCGGAGTTCGCTGATCCGAAGACCTACCCGTGGACGATGGGCTGGCGCGTCAACTACGTGTCGGAAGCGAAGGTCTACGGCAGGTATTTGCTCCAAGTGCGGCCCGACGCGAAGATCGCGGCGCTGTACCAGCACGACGATTTGGGCAAGGACTACCTGCGCGGCCTGCGCGAAGGGTTGGGCGACCGGGCGGACAAAATGATCGTTGCCGAGGCCTCGTTCGAGGTGACCGATCCCACGGTCGACTCGCAAATTGTCACCCTCAAGGCCTCGGGGGCGGACACCTTATTCATATTCAGCTCGCCGAAGTCGGCGGCGCAGGCCATCCGCAAGACCTGGGAACTGGGTTGGCGCCCATTGCAGTTCGTCGGCAATCCGGCAGCGTCGGTGGCCACGGTGATGAAACCGGCTGGGCTGGAAAAGTCCGTCGGCATCATCAGCGGCGCCTTCCTGAAGGATCCGACCGACAGTCACTGGCAGAACGATGCGGGCCTCAAGGAGTGGTTAGACTTCATGAAGCAGTACTACCCGGAAGGTGACGTGACCGACTTGTACAATGTGTACGCCTACGCCACGGCGCAGACTTTAGTGCAAGTCCTCAAGCAATGCGGTGATGACCTTACGCGCGAGAACCTGTTGCGGCAGGCGGCCAACCTGAAGAACCTGGAGCTGCCCATCCTCATCCCCGGGATTCGGGTCAACACGGGGCCTCACGACCATTCGCCCATCGAGCAGATGCAGTTGCAGCGCTTCGACGGAAAGCAATGGGTGCTGTTCGGGGACATCATCACCCCGTGAGGCACCAGCGGAAGGCGCAACGCCGAACCCTCTTGCCCGGCGACAAACGCTATTCCGCCATGCGACGCAAATAAAGCGGAACCCAAGGCGCCACCTGGGTGGCATCCCCCTTGGGGATCAACAACACCATCCTCGCGGATCAATTCGCAGAATCACCCGCGTCGGGTCGCATTGCGCCCTTTTGTCTGACGGTCGCTGAAATTCCGCTGCGTATTCGAGCGCTTGGATCTTACAGTGCGGGTCACTTACCGACGAAAATCCGGGTCAGATCGGCGTGAAAATCAACAGACTGGTAAATTTGAGTTTGGAGGCGCGAGCCGGAATCGAACCGACGTACAAGGATTTGCAATCCTCTGTATGACCACTCTGCCATCGCGCCGATTTGTTTCGATGCAGAGAAGTTTTGCAGGCTGTCTGTTGGATTTGTAAAACATATAGCTACCAAACATTTCCACTCGTATCACCACTCAAAAGTACCTTGACGTACGCAGCGACTTCCGCGAGATTCGAGCTGTTCGATTAGCCAATCCTCATAGGGCAGGCTAGGCGCAGCCACGCGGCTTCCCTTTCTCGTTACTCTCAAAAAACCAGACGGACGCCGGTAAAGACCGCGTTCTCCACTGTCTTTTTGAGTTGTTCAGGGTCCGCGGGAACAGATCCCAGATCCTTTTCGCCATGCCGGTACTCCGCGATCAGTTTGAAGTTGTCGTAGAGGAAGTACTGCGCCCCTGCGACTATATCCCACAGCCTGGGATCAACCGGCCCGATACTTCCGCTCGCCCCGTTGATCACGATGCCCATGTCATCGTACCGATTGCCACGGATCCAGTCGTAGCGGCTATAGACCACTAGCTGGTTAAATGGCTTGACTTCCGCCTGTACAAACCCACCCCGCCATTTGGCTTCCTGTCCGAAACCAGTGGGGTTGCTGTCCTTTGCAAACAGGATCTGGGAGTAAAGGTTGACGTAAACGGGTTCATTAAGCGTCAACCTGAAGTCAGGCCCATAGCGCCGTAGTTGGTCACGATACCCCACCCCTGTGTCCGGGTTTGTGGTCAGGTTGTCCAGCGTATTCGCGCTGTAGTAGCTGAACCACCCGAGCGCCATGGTCGTGGTGGGCAGTTTATAAGTGAATGCCAAGCGGCCGAAGAGGTCCTTGGTGGTGTTGTTATCGCTGTTGATATTGTTGCCATTCACCAGTCCGACGGCGTAATCCACGGAAAGGTAAGAAACCTGGTGCAATGACGGCGTCGCCCGCCCGAAGGCCTGAACCCCAATCTGACCGTGGCTGAGCCGAAACTGATTCGATTCGAGTGTCTCACCGACTGCGCCCGGAACAGAGACCAAATCGTCAATCCCTTTCCTCGAGATCACGTCCAGCGCAGTTGCCTCGTAGACCAGGTAAGGGAAAAACGACAAGCGATGGATGGACGGGGAAAAGGCAGTGGGCAGCTCGATGATGCCACCCTTCAGGTTCACCAGGTCCGGCAAAACGAGGTTGTGGTAACTGATGAAGGCCAGATATGGGGCTTCACCCGACTCCGTCTTGGACTTTACGCCGTGCGCCCTTGCCTCAGGATCGAAGAACTGACGGGACTCTGTATCGGTCAGGGGCGCATCAAGGAAAAAGGCGAGATCTTTACCGAGGGGGGCACCGGCGAGCAATTTGAACTCGTTGAGATTGAAGCTGCTTTGCTGCCTCTTGAAGTCAGCTTCGGTGTTGGCATTTTTGCTGCCGTCCCCAAGGGTGTTATCGATCCTCGTAGCGTTGAATCCGGCAGTGGTACTAAGAGATAGGGGAACAGTACCCGGTAACTCCAGGCGCTCGCCTAGTTTCACCGGTGCGACCTGAGGGATTAGCGCCACCCCGTTGTATTTCCTAAACCCGGACACGCGGAATTCCTCCCCCGCGTCGTTCAACGCCGGGAACGCACTGTGGCAGGCACCGCACGCCATTCCATACATTCGCGCAAACGCGGGTATGGCCCAACTTTGATTCGGAAAAAGCAAGATCAGGCCAAAGCCAAATGCGATAAATTTCGAATAATCATGGAATCTCATCGCAGCCCTCTCAATGAAGCACAGGTCTTCCTCATGTCGCCTGAGGGTTAATTGGTAAGCATTAATTCCCGCTCGACCGTAACAGGTTCAAATCCCGGTCAATGTGAACCTTTCCGACTCGATCCGGAATTAACTAAATATTCGCAGATGAATCTGACCGGTGACTTACAGGCAAAAACTGGGCGACGCAGGTTTCCGGATTCTCAGAGCCTGAGATTCCCTTGCCTTTTGTGATGGACTCGGATCGCTTCCGCTACTTGAACTCGTAGCCGTCGTTGCCGATCTCAATGGTGTCGCGGCGGTGCGTACGATAGTGCGTTACCGAGTCCGCCAGCGTTGTGGCCGTCCTGGCATTGCCAACCGGCCGCTTCACTCGGAGAACGCGAGGATGATGGTGAGGATCAGACTGAACTGCTTTCTCGGTAACCTGACAGCGCCGCATTCCGGGCCGCTTCGCCTGCCGCTGCCCTTCTTTTCGATCACCCGATGTGCCCGTTAAAACCGCCGGGAAATCGAAACGAGTCCGGTGGTATTGCAGTGCCCTGTTCCGGCCGGACAGGGGTCGTGCTGCGCGGTGGTCCCCACAATGCTGAGCTCCAGCGTGAATCCTGTGACATCGATGGCGATGCCTGCCTTGAAATCTAACTGGGAGTGGTCCTGACCACCCGCCAAGGGCTGACGCGTCTGGCGGTGATCGAGATAACCGAGGTGGCCAGTTAGCGCTACCCGTTCGTTGAGCGGGCGAGACGCGTTGACTTCCAGATAAACGGTCTTGCCGCCCGCGCCGAAGTAGTCGTCGGAGTAGTAGAGCCTCGCGTTTACCGTGTCATATGAAGCACCAACAAACCCTTCAGTGTAGTCATAGCCACGTCCCATTGGGCTGTCCGGCAAGAGATACGTCACGACTCCGATTTCCCAAGATGCTTTCTCGTTAAACGACCGAGCATATCCCGCGTAGAGCTGAGCACCCAGGCCTGAATCAGCAGGGTCGATTCGAACGGTGGAGGCAAGTGCCCCCAGGAATAGTCCGCTGGAATGGTCGTAGTTGACCGCCGCCTGAAGCGCCGGCTGCCCGTCTGTCAACGACTCACCGCGGTAGCGATAATCGGACAACAATGCGACATGGCCGGAAACCTCTGCGGCGGCTACGCCCCTGACGAGCAGCAGCATCAAGAGGCAGAGGAGACAAGCTGCGCGCACCGATCAGGACGGTGGGGTGCCGACTTGTTGGTACGCGCGCCGATTCGCGGTGGCACCGCAACAATGACAATCGCGACTCGCCGAGACGCTGGCAAGCGCCGCGCAGGCATCGAGAGTAGGAGCGTCGCCAGCGGGCCCAGTCTGGCGCCTATGCTCGTGGAGGAGTGCGGATATGTCTCCGGGCTTCAGACCGGGAGACCTCTCCAAAAGCAGCGCGGCGATGCCGGTCACCTGAGCAGTGGCAAACGAGCTGCCGGATACGAATTCCCAGCTCGCGTTTAGCACGGTCGTCAGCACATGGTCACCGGGGGCAAGGATCGCGCGGTCGTGAGGATCGGGAGTACCGACTGAGGCCACGGCGATCACGTTTGGATGGGTAGCCGGGAAGCTGTCGTCAGGCGCAACCGGATCGATGGCACCGATGACCGTTACGCCCTGCTCGATGGCCTTATCGATGAGCCGTTCCAGGAGCCGGTCGCGCGGCCCGGCCAGGCTGAGATTAAGCACGCGCGCCTTGTGAATCAATGCGTATTGAATTGCCTTTGCCAGTGTAAAACTGCTGCATAGGGCGTCCCCGACTTCCTCGCTGGGCTGCCAGCATGCACGTAGAGGCATGAGCGTGGCGGCCGGAGCAACGCCCACGATGCCAATCCCATTGTCGGCCTTGGCCACGATGATGCCGGCCACCGCCGTTCCGTGCACCTCAGCGATGTACTCCGTGTCATCAACAAAGTTCTTCGCTGCAGAAAGCTGTCCCTCGAGATCCGGGTGATTCAAGTCGACGCCGGTATCGATCTGGGCGACTTTTACGTTCCTGCCGGTTGCCATCCGATGGAGTTGGTCGAGCTGGAGTAGCTTCGAGTTCGTTTGGAGCGAATAGTACGGATCGTTACGTTCTAATGCGTGAAATACTTGGACGGGCTGCGCGGACTCTACGCGAGGGTCAGCGGCCAAGCGAGTCGCAACTTCCACCGCAGCCTGGCCTGGCCCGACCTCTGCCAAGAAGCAGCGGACCCCGATAGCTGGCATGGGCCAATCACTCAGTAGTCTGAAGTCGTACTCGCGCGCAAGATCCCTGGCGGTCTTTAGCTGGCCCGTTGGGGCGGAACCGCTGCCGTAGGCGGGGAGGACGATAGACCCTGGACGGTAGTGACGCACCGCGGATTCCGTGAGCATCAGTAGAATTTGCCGGTCAGCGGACGTTGGTCTCGCTGAACTGTCCTGCCTGCGTGAATCCACGGTCGAACAACCAGCGCCGGAAACAAACGCGGCTGCAAGGATCAGCAGGGTAGTGACTTTCACTGGGGCGCCACGAACCGTTGCTGCCTTGGCTCGGCGAAGGTGACCAGGCCCTCTTGCCGCAGCTGTGCAACTAAGCGCTGCTGTTCGGCTGCGGCCACCTCTAATGTGTACGCTCCCTCGGGAGACGGGCCGTCCGTGATGCGCGCATGTAGGCGCAGGAGAAGATCGCGAAGCTCACGCTCCGGGCGCGTTGCATCGAACACGACCACGATTGCGGCGCGTTCGCTCGCCGGTGCTGCCGGCGCTCCCAACGTGTGGTAGTACCGTGGCGTGGGCTGGATCAGCATCGCGGAAGCCAATAGCGCCAGCACAACGAATTGGGCGATAACCGCACCCCGTAACCAGGGGCGCGTCTCCTTCCATTGCGCGGCGAGGGTGCACAGCAACCCTGTTGCGCTCGGGCCTCGCTCCATCTGACCAATGCGGGCTTGCAACCGGGCAAGCGCCTGCGTGACCGCGGGATCCGAGTCGTTATCAACGTAAACCGCCCGCAGGGTACGTAGGCTCTCCAGCTCGTGCCTGCAGGCGATGCACTCCGTCAAGTGGCGCTCGACTCCTGCTCGCTCAGCGCTATCGAGTGTGCCGTTCGCGAACCACGGGAGGAGTTCTACAACCTCGCTGTGTACAGGATCATCGAAGGGGAAGAGGCGCATCGTCACCTGACTCCTTTGCGCGCCCGATCAAAATAGCTTTCAGCTTGCGGTGCGCATAGAACATTCTGGTCTTTACCGTGTTAACCGGACAGCCGATGATCGTGGCAATTTCCTTATAGGCACAGCCGTGGTAGTAGGTCAGCTCAATGACGGCGCGCTGCTCTACCGAAAGCGCGGCCAGCAGACGTCTGAGCGCCAGACGGGATTCGCGCTCAATGAACTCGGTCTCCGGACTGTTAGCCGCCCCCGGCGCGTCGGCGTCGGGCAAGATCGCCACGGAACGGCTCTCACGCTTGAGCGCCTTCATGGCTTTTTTGTAAGCAATCGCAAAGATCCACGTGGACGCGAGCGATTCACCATTGAAGGTTGCTGCCTTTCGCCAAACAACCAGCATTGTGTCGTCGAGGATCTCGCCGATCAGCTGCGGTGCGCGCGTAGTCTGTTCGAGGAAGCGCGTGAGCCGTCGATAGTAGCTGCGGTATAGCAACTCAAAAGCGTACCGGTCTCTTCTCGCTACCCGACGCAGAAGCGCGACCTCGTCGTCGTTTGCTGGAAGCGGAGACGGACTTGGCAAATCGCGATTCCCAGGATGCATCTGGCCTGCCATACACTCAAAGTAGTTTATTCCCTGACTCTCAAGAAAGGTTCAATTCTCCTTTAAAGAAAAGTGAGCCTCCCTCCGGGTTCGAGGAAAAATACCGGTCAGAAATACTACAAGGATTCCCCGGCGGTATGGTTGGATTTCTTATCCTTAATGCCAACGTTACAAAATTCCTTGCAACGTTTTTCCCGCATCTGCGTTAGATAGCATGTTATGTGTTTCATTTCAGTCCTGATGCCGGAAAGGAGACGGAACGTGAAAAAAATCTCGATTGCACTCGGCCTGACGATGCTGCTCGCTCAAGTGAATGTTCACGCATTCGAAGCGATCGCCGCGGTCACCAGTGTTTCGCCCATCACCGAGCAAATCAACCATCCGGCCCAGCAATGCTGGACCGAAACCCAGCAGACGACTCAAGCCGCCCCGCAGCAACGCAACTACCTCGGCGCGATCATCGGCGGCGTCGCCGGCGGCCTGCTTGGCAGCACGGTAGGCCGGGGTAACGGCAGGATCGCCGCGGCCGCGGTCGGTGCCGGAGTGGGTGCCGTGGCCGGCGACAGCGTCGCCAACCAGAATGCCGATAGCCGCGGCACCATCACCACCACCACACCGGTGCAGCGCTGTCGCCAGGTGGACAACTTCGAGACCATCACCACCGGCTACTTGGTGTACTACGAATTCGACGGCCAACGCTTCTCCTCTCGGCTGCCCTACGATCCCGGCAAGGAACTGCGTGTAAACGTCTCGGTGGTGCCGAGCAGAGTGCGTTAACGTCGCCGCTCAAGCACAGGGGAAACCCGATGTGCTCGGCGCTCGGCAGCAATTCTCGCTTCGGCGCGGCGTAGTGGCCCAGTCTGTCTGTGATGATCGCGCGCGGAACGTACCGCAGACCCTTCGGTAGCTTGCGAAAGATTCGCCTGGCGGCAACGTTTGATTCTGGTGCAAAGTTGATTCAGATCCACTATTCATCGTATTCGATGGGCAGATTGATCCAATAGCCGTCGTAGCACGGTGAAGTGGTTGTACCAGAACCGTCACGAGCTACCGCCCTCGTGTCAGTGACCCGCTGACGCGGTGTGCTTCATCACCTGATGACGTAACCACGCCCTTCCAGACAGGCATTCGTCGCCCACGCGTAGTTCATAGACGCTGTCTGTGCCTGATCGCTCGATCCGTCTTGCGATGGAAGGTTCGGATCGTAGGCGGTTTGGCCGACCGCCCAGCCATTACATTCGTTACGATCTCTAGCTTGCTGCTCCTGACTCTGACCCTTGCTGGGATAAACGAACCATTGCCCTGCGGGCACTTGACCGGATTGGCGACTCTGCGGTTGCAGTGCGCTGACCGGCCCCAGTTCGACGACACCGTTGCCCGATGATTGGGCCACGGCACCACCTGGCGGCAGCTCGGCAACATAACTTCTTTCGGGCGCCTCGGTTACGACGTAGTTTGGCGGGCTCTGCACGTAATACGTGGTACTGGGGTAGTAGGGCCCGGCGCCTAGCCAAACCGATGAGTAGTAGTATGGAAAAATCAGAGCACCGAAAATTGGCGGCGTGAAAATGAAAAAGCGTCCGCCTCCCCCGTGGCCGTGCCGAGCGCCATGGGCTTAGGCAGTCGTCGCCACAAGCATCAGTAAGGCAATGGCAAATAAGATCTTTTTCACGGCCACCTTAGTCTCGCGATAGCGGCCAACCAAAGGTAGATCAAGCACGTTAACGCAGATGTCGCGGCTTCCGTGGACAAGCTTCTTTGTGACGTCTTGACGCCGACCAAGGGCGGTCATCGCGAATTTAAGATGGACTGGGATTTCTGGTTGAGGCGTATGGCCCGGCTTTTTTCGGATCGTGCCGCGCGCATCGCCTTTTCCCAGCCCCTTATGGTTCGAGTACTGAATACTGGAGACAACATGAGTAAAGCGATCACTGCTTTTTTTGCCCTCGCACTCCTTTTCCTTACGTCCGCAACAAGTTACGCCGACGACGTCAATTGGCAAACGGTCAAGTCGGATGCCTGCGGCGGATTCACCGTGAAGATGCCGGGCACCCCGAAGGAAGAATCCGCGGCTGAGAAAGAAGTCATCCTGCGCACGTACTCGGTTGAGTGGCCCGAAGGTATTTTCACTGTCGCCTGCATCGTTTACCTACCCGGCGCCAAGGTGAACATTCAGGATGAACTCGCCACCAATCGGGACAATTTCAACAAGGAATCCGAAGCAACGCTCATTTCGGAAGCGACGATAACGCTGCAAGGCGTTCCCGGTCTTGATTTCACTTCGCAGAGTGCGAAGCACAGAACCAACTACCGCGTCCGGGTTTACGCTGACGGTAACCGCGTGTTCCTGGCCTCGGCCGGCGTGAGAAAGGGTCACGACGAACTGATCAAAATCGAGCAGTTCCTCGGCTCCTTCCACTTGACCGATCGCTGACATACCCGTAAGTCAATCGAAATGCTTGTTCGATCCGGCCTTGCATCCTGCCGGACGTGGTAGGATTCCCCCGATTTCCCGGACGGTTTAGTTAACCCATCTGGCACTGTTCGAATTGCACTGGCCTGAGGGTATTGTCAACTTGCCGCTTTCATTTCGTGCAAAGCTCGAGCTTCGCCGTCGCCAGACCTCTCAGCTCACCGGATCGCATTTTTGCGGAGCACACCTGTCCGGTTTCGCGATACCAAGGCTGGCCTTTGGGATCGATGCCGGCCCGTCGCCACATCGCCAGCTCCCTGACATGTGTACCCGATTGATCTCCGCGGGAAACGAATACCGCCCTCCTCTCGGCGATCCGCTTCATCGCGTCTGCCGCCCACAATCCCTTGATACCCGCCGGATCTTCCGGAGGGCCGATGATCACGAAATCGTTGTACATGACGAGGCGTCGCGACAGCCCATAGCCCTGCGCCAACCATTGCTTTTCGGCCTCGGGCGAATGCGTCAGAAGAACGTCGCCCTCACCGCGCGCACCTTGCTTCAGGATGTCGCCGCTTCCCGCGACGATTGTCTTTACCTTGATGCCGGTCTTGCGCTCAAAGGCTTCTGTTAGGTGTTTCAGGATGCCGCTATCCTGGGTCGTAGTGGTCGTCAGCACGACGAGTTCGTCGGCTGCGACAGCACTTGGGTTCAGATTGATTGCTGCAGCCAGTGCAAGGAAAGAGATGCACAGAATACGATCGGCATGGATCATGACACGTCCTTTTCATGCGCGGCTTCTGCGCGTGGTGATATTCGAACAAATATAACGCTGTGGCAAGGAGCCGGTCAATGTAAGGATTTAACGGAAAAGCGGCCTTGTGGTGGCCTTTCTGATCGGGTGATGTCACAACACATCGAGTTTGCGCTGCGCTACGACGTGCACAGGAAATCCCGGTATGGACCGGACCGAATTCGAGAAGTATTTGGAGATGGTGCGTATGGCCGATTGTACACAGGCAAAACCTGGCGAGAGCTCTGTGGTGGGCAGCAGAAGCGCGTCGCGTTGGCCCGCGCCTTAGTCGCCAATCCTACTATCGTGATGATGGACGAGCCGCTGTCAAGCCTCGATCCGGAGCTGAACCTGCACCTACGCCAGGAGATCCTGAAGCTGCGCGGGGAGCTTGGCTTTATCTTGGTCAACGTTACATACAGCCGCAAGGAGGCCGCTGATATCGGTTCGTGCTTGATCGTCATGCACCAAAACATGATTGTGTTCCGCAAAAACCTGCTCACGCAAATGCGGACACAAGCGAATACTCGTGATGGAGCCCACTCAACACGGATCTGGACCGCACCGCGAGTTGCGGGCCCGAGCGATGGAGGCATTTCTGGTTGGCGGGCAACGCCGACGTTGCCGGCGGATCAGGTATTCCCGGACCCAAGGCCATGTGCAGACGCGCGCCGTTGTGTTGCGTACTGGGCTTCCCCCGATTCGACGGACACTTCCGGTAGATACAATGATCTGTTTCGACCTTACTCTACTTTTAACCCGTGCCGAAATTCCGGTACAACGTCAGTGCGCCGGAGTGTGTGATTGATAATCCCAGGTAAGGGTCAGGATCAGGCTATGGCTTTTCGGTCCAAAGAGCTCGCCAACGCGATCTAGTCCCATGTCGTCTACGTAGGCCACATCGATATTGAAGGGGGCTGATTTCACCGAGAATCCAAACGTTGAAGAGTGCTCGTCTCTCCCCAATCTGACAACGAATCGGCGCTCGTAGAAAGCGTGTTCGAATCCATACGTTGGGGCGTTGATTGTTATGTCCGTCCCATTCAGGGCGTTGATCTTGTGAAGTCTCGTCACCCCATAGTCGATCAGACCACCTGTCCAGGGAGAATACGAAGCCCCTAGCCGAAATTCCCGGGATCGCGCGATGCCTTCGCTAACACCCGATGGATCGATGCGCCGCTCAAGATCGGAGTTGAGTATGACGCGGGTACCCACCAAGAGTTGGGGATTCGCCTGCCAAGCGACACCAAAACCACCCGAGGGGCGCCACTCAGTTTCGAAGCGTACTCTCTGACCGCCTTGGGTCACTGCATCGAAACTCGAAATTTCGTGAGACAGGAGCACGCCCGCCGAAACCCCAGGTCCCAGCGGCATTGCAATTTTGGAAAAAACCCCTTCGTTTCGTCCCGTTCCAACGACGGCAACCTTGCCAGGTCCCAATCCGGGTGATTTCACCTGGAAGTTAACGTCATTCGTCTCCTGGGTAACGCCAATTAAATAAACCGCGAGATCTTTCCACAATGGAGGAGTAGTTACCCCCACCGCTTCGAAGCGAAACTCGTTGCCATTGTCGAAATTCGTCTGTCCATAATCGAAGAGCGCAGTGTTCGCGTCCTTCCAAACAAGCCCGTAGTTTCCCTGTGAGGCACCATCGCCTCCCATACCGATGCTTCTTACCCCTTTTTTAATTTGCGCAGAGGAAAATTCCCTCATTGAAAGTTCGGGGGACTGGGCGTGTCCGTAAGCTGGGAGACAGCAAACAAACGCGAATGTCACCGCAAGCATCCGCCAGATAGAAATCTCTGGCGGACAAGGCCGAGTGTCGTGTTTCGAGTTGAGGAATTGTTCAAACCTATTATTGTTTTTGATGGTGCCCCCATTTTTTCTTATGGATGACAGCGGACTGTTTCCCCAAGAGTCCGGCGTCGTTAGGTCATATGTTACATCAAGTCTGTCCGGTTAAGAACGTAGGTAGTTGCCGGAAACCGTTATCCAGAGCGGGCTTCCAAGGTTTTTGGGGCGGTGTCGACTTGAACGAAAAGCGACTTGTCTGCGATTTTCCCGAGATGTCATTGATCTCGGAGGACGGCCATGTACTGTTGTTTTTCACCATCAGTTGACTCTGTTTTCCATTTTCGACAGGGTATTGTCAACTTGGCCTGGAGCTGATGCAATGGTCAGATGGATACCTTAACAGCCCCGAGTTACGGTGGTTACCGCTTCCCGCGCGAGATCATTGCCCACTGCGCGTGGCTCTATTATCGGTTCAGTCTGAGCTTACGCGACATCCAGGAGCTAATGCTGGAACGCGGCGTCGTGGTCTCCCACGAAACGATTCGCCGATGGTGTCTGAAGTTCGGCGCTGACTACGCTCGCAGGCTACAGCGAAGCAGAGGTCGGATGGGCGATACTTGGTACCTGGACGAGGTGTTCTGCAGAATCAACGGACAGCTCGTCTACCTCTGGCGGGCGGTGGATCACGACGGGGAAACGCTTGACATCCTGGTGCAGAGTCGTCGCAACGCCAAGGCTGCCAAACGATTCTTCAGGAAGCTGCTCAAGGGATTGCGTTATTGCCCGCGCGTGCTTGTTACCGACAAACTCTCAAGCTACACCGTGGCCCACGAAGAAATGATGCCCGGGGTCAACCATCGGCGAGGTGGCAGAGTAAACAACCGAGCGGAGAACTCCCACCAACCAACGCGGGAACGGGAACGGCGAATGCGTAGCTTCAAATCGATGAAGCACGCACAGCGCTTTCTGTCCACGCATGGACAAGTCTCGAATCACTTTCGATGCGCACGCCATCTGATGCGGGCATGCCACTATCGAGGTCAGATGATCAAGCAATTTGCGACGTGGCGAGTGATCTGTGGACTGCGCGGGGCCTCAGGGAACGACGGGCACGCGCTGCGCTATTGACCGATTCGTAGAGCTGAGTGGTCTCGCGACCGGTGAAGATTGAAGTCTGTACGAAGTGGTAGCGGCAAGTTGACAATACCGAGAAAAACCCTGAAGGAAAAACAGAACAAAGTCCCAGCCAAGTGCAGTGCAAAGGTTGACGTACGCGCCGACGAATTGCTGGCCGAGGAAAGATCTCTTAAAGGCTAATAGCGCACTACTTCGTTCAAAAATACGTCGCCCCTGAGTCAGGAGTTCCGAAGTATCTTGAGAATTCGGAGGCGTGAGCCGGAATCGAACCGACGTACAAGAATTTGCAATCCTTTTCATGACGCAAGAGGATCGCCCTCCGGGATATTATTTAGTCAACTTAGATTTGGGAGGAAAAGCGCGAGGACCGCCAGGGTGCAGACGTCTTACGAAACAAAGTGTCTGACGAGCAGTACTCCACCCCAGAAGATCAACGCCCATCCGACAGTCCGTCCGAACCGGTCTCCGCCGGGCAAAGCCTTCTCGATCAGTATGAAGCCAGTAAGAGCCACCATCCAGCGTAGATCCATGACGCCAAGTGCGAGCGGCAGCAGCATCAGAGCCCAACAGCAGCCGAGGCATGTAGCCCCGTTCTTAAGCCCCAGCGCAATTGCGCCGGACTGTGACTCTTGCCATGCGCTGAGCAGAAGATGCACCGGCGAGCGACAGCCGATGAGGCAAGCGCGTTTGAGCGGAGTGAACTGAAATACGCCCGCACCAATCAGGAACAGCCCGCTCATAGTTGTGCTGGCGCTATCCATCATCGGAGTGATCAGTGCAGTCTCTAGCAACGCCCATTGCAGAACTGTGGCGGCGAGACTAAATCCAAGCCATACGATCAAGTAGCCGATAACGAGGAGGCTGGCGCTAACTAGCCGCTGCGCATTTTCGCCGCGGGCGCGCTGAATGCCAACGTAGGCGAGCACCATCGGGACAGCCGATGGCAGCATCATTGCACTCATCATGATCGTCCACATCAGAAGCACCAGACACAGATCCGCAATGCCCCAGTTGGTCATCGCCGGCATGATCGCCATGTCCGCGCCGACATCCATATGGCGCATGCCCCATTCCATATGAAGCATGTAGGCCCACGACAAAGTGGCCAACCCAGCGAGGACGCCGAGCACTGCCGCACGATCTCCTGCTCGAAGCCCGCGCGCGATCCGGGTTGCATTACCCATCATCAGGCTTGGTACGTGAAAGGCGAATAAAAGCCGTTTCGGCCAAGCAATTCCCAGGACAACCCGTAGTCGCGATAGCTGAGGATGTGGGAGGGCGCCACAACGGCAGGTGTTGCCGGTACCACCGCGACCGGATTTCCGCTTATCAGAACCGTTCCACCACCCTGACCCTGCATCGCCTCAATTTCCATCTGAGCAATACCTTCGATTCGCATCCCGCGCCGTACCCCATCGGCTGTGTATTCGAGTTTTGCCGCCCTCACACCTACGACTTCGCCAATGAACCCTGCGAGTACACTCATGTGGCCGCCAGCCTGGCCGGAGAAGATCGCGGCAAGCGCGTCGCGCTGCTTTTGGTTTCCGCGCTCGTCAAGGTAAAGCCCGACCCGCCATTTTGTCTGCAACATGTGCCCAGGTGAGACCACGGCCAGGGCAGCATTCAGGCCATCGAGTTTGACATCACCAAAGCGTCCCTGGTCGATGTGCCAGCCGATCAGCACCGTGCAATTTCCCTCGGTCGGCGCACTACCGAAGACGCAAGGGCATGCGGAGGCGCAGTTGCAGGATTCGAGATAGTTGCCGGAAACCTTCCATGATTTTTTGTCTTCCGCGGCTTCGGCCGAGGCGATGATCCGAGAGGGCAGCATCGCAATTGTGGCCAGTGCGGCAACCGCCTTCATCCAATGACGTCTAATCAGGTTATTCATGCGACCTCCTATATGCGAAGACAATATTCAATTCAAGCGACGCAACATCGCGACTCGCCTGCTGCTCTTGACGCTGTACCGACCATAGCGGACACTTGAGCCGTACGACATGTACGGTTGTCCCTTACAGTTGGTGAACTGGCACGGTCGAACGACCGGTACAGTGCTGGCTGCACCAACGTAACGAGAGGAGACCATTCGCATGATGTCTCTGAGCATCGACCCACGAGATCGCAAGCCGCTGGTGGAGCAGATCGTCGCCAGCGTAAGTGAACAGATCGAAAGTCGTGCCCTCGTGCCCGGGTCACGTCTGCCGTCAATTCGAAATTTTTCCAAGGATCACAAAGTCAGCCGGTTTACGGTTGTTGAGGCATACGATCGTCTGGTTGCCATGGGATACGTGCGGTCGCGGCCGGGGTCCGGATTCTTCGCGGCGGGACGAATTAACGGCCACCCATCGGCCGAAACCCCATCCGTACCGGACCATGACGTGGGTGTGGTGTGGTTGTTTCGCCGCTTTCTCGACGAGCACGAAGAGCGCGTGCTGGCGGGTGGCCCGTGGCTTCCGGGCGACTGGATGGATCAGGCTGGACTGCGGCGCAATCTACGCGCGCTCGCCCAGACCGGCGCACAGCATCTGCATGCCTACGGCATCGCCAAGGGTTACCTGCCGCTGCGGCAGCAACTTCAGGTAAAACTTTCGGAGTTGGGTGTGGGGGCGGAAACCGAGCAGATTGTGCTCACGCATGGGGTAAGCCAGGCGCTCGATCTAACGATGCGCGCTCTATTGAAGCCCGGAGATTCGGTATTGGTGGACGATCCGGGTTACTACAATTTTTTCGGCAATCTACGCGCCCACGGAGTGAAATTGTACGGCGTGCCGCGCAATCCAGATGGCCCGGACCCGGCGGCGCTGATGCTTCTGGCGGAAACGCACCGGCCGAAACTGTACTTCACCCAGTCAGTGATGCAAAACCCCACCTGCAGCGACATGAGCCCAGCGGTTGCGTTTCGCGTATTGCAAGCCGCGGAAAAACACGACTTTCTGGTTGTGGAAGACGACGTGTTCTGTGACCTGCAACCGGCGCCGACCCAGCGGCTCGCCACGCTCGACCAACTGAATCGGGTGATCTATATCAGCAGTTTCTCCAAGACGCTGTCGGGAAGCCTAAGAGTCGGTTACGTCGCCTGCCGACGAGAGCTCGCGGAAAAGATTACCGACATGAAAATGCTGTCTTGCATCACCTCTTCGCAAATGGCCGAGCGTCTGGTCTATCAGATGCTGGTCGAGGGCCACTACCGGAAGTTTCTCGAGCGCCTGAGGGAGCGCCTTGGGGTGGCGCGTACGCACGCTCTGAAGACAATGGAAGAAATCGGCATGAAGGTCTTCGTCGAGCCCTCCGCTGGAATGTTCGTCTGGGCCCGGTTTCCCCAGATCGAGGATTCAGCAGAGTTGTCGAACCGCGCGTACAAGAAGGGAATCATTCTCGCGCCGGGCGCCGTATTCCGGCCGCATCTGGAGCGGTCCGCCTGGATGCGCTTCAACGTTTCAGTTTTCGATACACCGCTTCTTCTGAAATTCTTGCGCGATTTGGCCTGACGCCTTGTTGCAAAACGCTCGGAGCGGTGTGGGCCGGCATTACCTATTGCGGCTCTCGATATTGCCGATATAGCCAGCAGGGGTCTCCTTTGCAGGGTAGAGGGCTTGCTCCTACGATAGGTTGCCAATTCTCATGAAAAACGTTCAATATTTGGATGAAATGACGGCACTGCTAAGAGAAGCCAGACCACGGCTTGCCGCAACACACCGATTGGAATTCAAAAATTGCTTCGGCGCAGTCACTGGGTACATCAATGGGAAAATTTTCATTTCTTGCGGAAGTTTTGGCACCGCCCTCAGACTGCCGCCGAAAGTTCTCGACGTGTTATTCAAAGATTCCGACGTAAGGCCTTTAAAATACTTTCCCAATGGCCACGTGAAGAAAGCATACGCTGTGCTCCCCCGAAGAATTACGGGAGACAAGCAGCGGTTTAAAAAACTTCTGGAAGAAAGCATCAAACATTCTTCATCGAAGTAATTTGGTCGCGCGACGCGCCGATCCTATTCCCCGGTTCTCGTCTCTCGTGGCACCGGAGCGAATAGGTGGCTCTTCGGGTCAATCAAGGCGGGTCGGACAGTGGTTCCAAAGAAGCGTTTTTTGATCACGAAGTCCAGAGAGAACACCCCGGGTCCATGCAAAGCCAGCATCGCGAGAAGCCAGCTCCAGAGGATATGGTCCTTGATCCCGGATTCGCTGATGTCTGGGTACGACATGGCGGCGACCACATTCAGCACCAACAGGGCCAAGGCGCTAAACCGTCCCGCCAAACCCAGTGCGATGAGGGGCGACAGACACAGTTCGGCTGCGGTGGCAAGCCAGGCCGCCAGGTCAGGAGTCAAAAGCGCTACGGTGTACTCGTTCTCGAACAAAGACAAAGTCGAGTCCCAGCTTTGGATCTTCACCAGCCCGGACTTGAAGAACACCTGGGCCACGTAGAGCCGAACAAGGAGATCGAACACAGGCGCGAGGACATCGAGCGCGTTCATCGCCCTGCATACGACGCGCGCTAAGCGCTTGACCATGATTCACTCCTCTGTCGGGGTGTGAAATCCAACAAGTGTTCCTCCCAGCGCATGGTGCCGGAGGAATGCGCCCAGATCGAAGCCGGGCTCGGCCGCGAGCGCACACGCATGGGCTTGCTGCAGGGACGTGCCCGCCGCGAATGCTTCGAGCATGGCCCGCTCGCCGTTCGAGACGGGCTCGATCTCAACTGTGGTGCCGCGGCGGGTTACCAGCAACTGGTCCGCGCCTTCGGTCAGGGCCACCTGCTGGTCGCCGGCGAATCCAGGCTGGCTCGCCTGCCAGATTCGCCAAATCGGATAGGGTGAACACACCACGCAGCAAGCCGGATGCAGCTCGAAATGCAGACCGAGCAACCCTTCCGGAGGAACTTCGGCCAGGCGGTGCAGATCCACCGGCAGCGCGTCGGCGGCGTGGAAAGCGCGCTCGATCGCCCACTCCAACCGCGCCACGCCGGGGAGATAAATCAGACCACCCGCCGGGGCCCACGCCTCCAGGAAACCCCCGAACTCGCCGCCGAAGTCATTGAGATCCCCTGATCGCGACGGCTGGCTTGAGGCGTAGTCATCGGCGGCGCGATGGAAGAATGCGTCACCCACGAGATTCCGGATCGCGGGATAAGTGTCCCGCAAGGCATTGCGATAATTACCGAATACATTGTTGCGGTAAACGTCGAGGGCGCCGGCGGCATCAAGGTCCACGGGCGCGACGATCCAATCGCGCAGCGCGTTTTCCTGGCGCTCGATGATTGCGGCAGCCATGGCACGCTGGACCTCAGACAGCGACAGCATGGATTTCCTCCAGGACTGCGGCCGCCTTGCGCGCTTCGCTGAGCAGCACGGCGAATGCCGGAATGTCGGCGTCCCACTCAATGAGCGTCGGACGCGGGCCGATGCGCCGAATGGTGTCGCGGTAGAGCGCCCAGACTTCTCTCGAAACCGGCGTGCCATGCGTATCGATCAGACAGGCGCCGCTGTGGTCAAATCCGGCAAGGTGGATCTCCTGGACTGCATCCGCGGGGATCGCCGCCAAGTAGTCGGTCGGGTCGAACCCGTGGTTGATCGCGTTGACGTAAATGTTGTTGACATCGAGCAGGAGACCGCAGTCGCTGCGCCGCGAGACCTCGGCCAGAAACGCCGATTCGGGGATGGTGGAGTGGCGAAACCGCAGATAGCTCGATATGTTTTCGATCAGGATCCGGCGCCCGAGGTAATCCTGTACCTGTTCGACGCGGGTGCAGACGTGCGCCAACGCCTCCTCGGTGTAGGGCAGCGGCAGCAAGTCGTTGAGATGGCGCCCGCCCGCGGCGCTCCAGCACAGGTGTTCGGAGACAAGGCCCGGCTCGTAGCGCTGGATTAGACGGCGGAGGCGGCCGAGGTGGTGAAGGTCGAGTGCTTCGGTAGAGCCCAGCCCGAGGCCCACACCGTGCAGGCTCAGCGGATAGCGACTGCGAATCTGTTCCAGGAAGGCATGCGGCTGACCTCCCGCGCCGAAGTAGTTCTCGCTGTGCACTTCAAACCAGCCCACGCGCGGGCGACTGTCGATAATCTCGCAATAGTGCGGCGCGCGCAAACCGATCCCCGCCGCAACGGGGATCGTTGCGCTCACGCGCGGCGCTGGTGCGGCGCGTTGCGTCATTCGACTCTACTGTAGTGTCACTTCTTGGAAGCGACCACCATTCCGCCGGCGATCTTCTCGCAGATGCCCTTGGGAACGTACACCCATTCGTCGCCACCGTCGGCCTTGGCCTGACCGGCGCAGGAGTGCTTGCCGGTGCCACAGTCGTTCTTACCCGTCTTGGCGATGCCGGCACATTTCTCCATCCCCTCCTTTTCCGCATAGGCGCTGCCGGCCGCCGTGAGCCCGACGGCGAGCAGGCTGGCGATGGCGGAGTGGACGATTAAGTTCGAGTGTTTCATGAATCCTCCTGGTTGGTATGGTTGGGTTGAGAACAGGCACGTCGCCCGTTCTGGAGAGAAGACTCGGCCAGAACCGAAATCCTTACGACCCAGGCGCACTATTATTCTTGCCACCCGATTCAGCGTAAGGTTTCGGCCACAGTCCCTGTCTACTGCTTCGGAAGCCCGCTATCTAGCACAACATGAAAAGCAGATCCGGCCCTGCTGATCGCCGCCCGAGCGGCGGCTTCTTCAGTGTTAGCCGACGTTGTCTGTTTGCAGAGGACAGCATGAGATCGTCACGTATTCGCGGGAATACCGTATTCGCCCCCGGCACCATAGCGACCGGCTCGAGGGCTCCGAGCATTGGGCGGGGCAGCGTTTATAAACTTTAGAAACGGATTCCAGCCGGCCGATCGCTCATGGACTCAAGTCAATTCGAGAGAATGGTGCGAGCGTATTCATCAGACCTGTATCGATTCGCGTTCTGGCTGTGCCGCAACCGCTGGCAGGCTCAGGATCTGGTTCAGGAGTGCTTCGCTGCGGCCTGGAACGCACGCAAGAGCCTGCGCGACCAGGGTGCGCCGAAAGCCTGGCTGTTCAGCATCTTGCGCAACAAACACGCGAGCACCTACCAGCGCAAGCAGCTGGATACGCTGGAAGTCGAGCTCGATGAGCTGCCCGCAACGGTAACCAGCGGAAGCGAGCGCGTTGAGCTGCAGCAATGCCTGGAGAGCCTGCCCGAGATCTATCGAGAGCCTTTGGTATTGCAGTTGCTGGGCGGATTTAACGGCAAGGAAATCGCAAACATGCTGGGGATCACCGAGCAGAACGTCATGACGAGGCTGTGTCGGGCGCGCCAGACGCTGCGGCGGCTGGTGAACACAGGCAATGAAAGCGGTTTTGAGGGAGCCAAGAAATGGAATGCCTGACCTTCCGTCGCGCCAAGCTGGCTGTACCCCACGACGCGAGCACCGAGCTGATCGAGCATGTCCGTGGCTGCGCGGCCTGCGCGGTATTTGCCCGCGAGATCGATGAATTCGAGCGGCGCCTGCACGAGGCAGTGCACCTCGCCGTCCCCGAGGGGCTGGCCGAGCAGATCCTCGTGCGACATCAGCGCCCTGGTTGGGCGAGCCGTATGTTAGAGGTGATGCGGAACTCGTTCGGGCTGCGCCAAAGCGCCCTAAGCGGGCGGCGATCCGCCCATGTTTTGGTGGCCGCCTTCGTGCTGTCAGTGATAGTGGCTATCGCGCTCAACCTGCCGAGTGAGCACAACGAACCGGCCGACCGCTTTATCGCTCATGTCGTCGCCGAACCCGAGGTGTTCAGGGACACGGCCAACTTCGAGCCGGCCAAGTTCGACCAGGCCATGGCTCGTTACGGCGGACAGATCCACCAACCCGTTGGATCGGTGCGCCACCTGGGTGACTGCCTGATCGATGGTGTGGTGGCCCAACACATCCTGGTACAAACGCCGTATGGCACCGCCACGTTGATCTTGATTCCGAAGCGGATGTCGGCGACATCCAAGCCCCGTACCAAGGATGGCTACACGGTTGTGGTCATCGCGCTTCGCAACGGCAGCCTCGGCATTGTTACCGACTCGCCCGAGAGAACGCGCAAGGTCGAAGACCTGCTCAAACAGCGCGTGACCTGGGATAGTTGATCTGGAGCGCAGAAGATCAAGATGGCCGCATTGGATGCGAAAAACTCATTGATTGCTGGGGCGCTCGCCGCGATCGGCGCGTCGGTGTGCTACGTCGGCCCGCTGGTTCTACTGGCGCTCGGCATCGGCGGGGCCTGGGTTGGGAGTCTTACTGCGGTCGAGCCGTATCGACCCCTGTTCATCGGCCTGACGTTGCTGTTTCTCGGGCTGGCGTTTCGCAAGCTCTATCTGCAGCCGCAGGTGTGCGCGCCGGGCACGCCTTGCGCCGATCCGCGCACGATCAAGCGCCAGCGCGCGACGTTCTGGACGGTCGCGGCCCTGCTGCTCGGTCTGCTGGCGGTGCCGTGGCTGGCGCCGTGGTTCTACTAATTAAGGGAGAGAGGAAATCCATGCGCCAACTATTGCCGCTTCTAATGTTCGCCCTGCTCCCGCTCACAGTCCTGGCGGGCCCGCCGCAGACGGTCGTGCTCGATGTTCAGAACATGACGTGTCCGCTCTGCCCGATCACGGTCGGGAAGGCGCTGGAAAGAGTGCCCGGCGTCGCTGATGCGAAAGTCGATCTCGACAAGAAGACCGCCACAGTCAGGTTCGACCCGGACAAGGCAACGACACAGGCTCTCGTTAAGGCCACCACCGACGCGGGTTATCCGTCCACCGTCCACAAGTAGCCCGGCCGTGACCGCGGTCGTGCTCGAAACTTTGCTGACCAGTCCGCGCTGTGGCTTTGCCAACGCGAAGACCATGCCCACCGACGCGTTTCCGTGCTATTTACGAGTGCGGGAGTTGCAACGCTCTGCTAAGGCCTGAGCCGGGCGACTGCTGGCGGACTCGTCTCAGGTATCTAAATCATTGCCTCAATTCCTGTTCAACTTGACAGCGCATCACGTCTGGCACTTTGCTGCGAGTGTTTTGCGAATATCTGCTGTTAACAACACCTTCGAGCTTCCTGGATCGGCGGACAACTGACGGACCCGTATGAACAGAATACGCAGCAATCCCCTGCCTTGGGACGCAGTAGCGTCTTGCATCCCGCGCATTCGTAAAAGAACTGACAGGCATTCGTAGGCATGACTTCCTGTTTCTGGAAGCCGCACTGCGGGCAGGTGATAACGGACTCAAGAATGAGCGTGCTCATCAAACGCTCACTTGCGAACCGTCGCAGGATATCCCGCATTGGTGGTCGCCTTGACCAGTGTGGCGATGTTGGCTTTATCCGGGTCGAACTTCACCGTTGCAGTACGTTGGTATAAGTCCACCTCGGCACCCACGACACCGCCCACCCTTTGCAGCGACTTCCTGACGGTGATCGGACACAAGGGACAAGTCATGTTCTGAACATCGAGCACGACCGTTTCGGGAGATCCCGCAAAAGCCGGCGTAGTCGACGTGATGATGAGAGCAGCAATTGCAGCGAGTAGGTGCTTCATGATTTCTCCGATCAGTACAGCAAGGGGGCGGCCAGGGGCGCCGCAAGCAGACCGAGCAGCAGAACGGTGACGATCCAGAACGTCACCCGCTGGCGCTTGATCGTGCGCGGATCGGCGCAAGGTGTGCCCGGTGAGCACACCGGCGGCTGCAGATAGAGCTTGCGCAAGGCCAGTCCGAGAAACAGCAGTGTCAGCCCGATAAAGACGGGCCGGTACGGCTCCATCGCCGTCAGGCTACCCACCCATGTGCCGCTGATGCCAAGCGTCAACAACACGAGCGGCCCAACGCAGCACACCGACGCCCCGATGGCGGCCAGGATACCCGCGATCAGCGTGCCTCTTCCAGTAAGTACGACCATGTCCATAACTCCAAAAGTCGAGAGGCTCGGGAGTAGCATAGATGCCGTACCATGGTCCGGAATCAAGAGGTAATTCATGGAAGAAAGACTAACGATCGGACGGGTCGCCCGGGCAGCAGGGGTGAACGTCGAGACAATCCGTTACTATCAGCGGCGCGGCCTTCTCGACGAGCCGGACAAGCCGCTGGGTGGGCATCGGCGCTATGGAGCGTCGGTCGCGAGGCGCGTAAGTTTCATCAAGCGGGCGCAACAACTCGGCTTCACGTTGCAAGAAGTGAAAGGCTTGCTCCTGCTCGAGGACGGCCAGAGCTGTCGGGAGACACGGTTGTTGGCGCAGCACAAACTTGCCGTCATCGAGACGCGGATGTCCGACCTTGGTCGAATGCGCCGTCTGCTCAAGGACCTTATCGCCGAATGCGAAGACGGCAAACGGCCACGGTCCTGCCCTATCATCACCACCCTATCGGCGGGCGCGTAGGTGGTGAAAGAGCAGTTTGAGCCGAATCGTCGGTACGATGAAGAAATTGTCAGACGCCCGGGGTTCGGCAGGCCATGCGAGGCTAGACCTATCACGGGCGTTTTATGTTGAGCGACAACGTCGAAGGGGGCAGGCATACCTCGTCGTCGCAGGCTTGAACCCTTAGCGTGGCGACGATCGGATCATGGCGCAGCAGAGTCCCTTTTGGCGCCACGCCTTTCAACGAGATCGAGCCTTCGTACACGTTTAACCCGTCCGGGGCGAACTGGGGCTTGATGAGCGTTGCCGCCGGATACTCGACTCGCAGATCGGGCACGCCGTCGACCGACAGGCTGGTGGGGATGAGATAGTCGAACGTCGCGGGATTGGCGTTAACGTGATAGCCCTCGTCGATCACGACGGTGACCCTGATTTCGTCGTGATTTCCGGTGCTGCGTATCTTGCCGACCGCGTGGACGTGTTCTGCAGTGCCCGGCAGAGCCGACGGGGTGCGGGCCAATCGAGACGGAGTGTCCCGCTTCGCAACGCTGCGCACCGGCAGAGGATAGCGGTTGAGGGCAGCGACTGCGCTGGGCCATTGGCTCGGGTATTCCTGCAGCATGCCGCTCAAGCGCGTCACGACCCGCAGCGCCGCATCGGCGTATTCCTGATTGCGGGTTACTCTATGCATGCGCACAAGTAACTCGATCGCCGCCGAGGTGCCGGTAGGAGCAGTGTGGTCGCCGTCATCCAGTGGCGGGATGAGCAGATCGCTGGCTGCCATCGATGTAGTCAGGGTGTCGCCCTGCAAGAAACGGCGCAGCATCGAATTGGCGAGTTGCGCCGCGCGATCCCGCCAAACGCCTTCTTTGGTCGCATCCGCCAAGCTCAGAAAGGCAATCCCCAGCAATGCATAGTCATCCAGGTAACCGTGAATTTGAGCACGCCCCCCAAACAGCTCGTGTTTCAATTCGCCGGTTTTCGGATCAAAGGCCTGTTGCCAGAGCCGGTCCGCCGTCTGCTTCGCCAGTCCGATGAAGCGCTCGTTCTGCAATATAGCCCCGCTCTGAACGAGCGCAACGATCGTCATGCCGTTCCAGGCGACAATAATCTTCTCGTCGCGCGCAGGCTGAATCCTCCGATTGCGCGCCTCGAGCAACTGGGCACGTGCCGGCGCCAAGGAAGCTAGCACCTGGCTGATGTTGTTTCCGCCGCTCCGTTGCAAGGCCTCGGCGATTGGCATGCGTACGCGCAGCACTCCCCCTTCGGCGCCAGCAAGGAGGCTGTTGCCATGGGGCTCCGGAAGCGGCGTCAGGGCGTAGATCAGGAAGAAACGCTTGGCTGCTTCCTCGCCCAGGATCGATTCGATCTCTCTTTGGTTCCAAAGATAGCTAATACCTTCGCGGCCAGCGACCTCGGCATCCTGCGCTGCATAGAAGCCGCCACCCCGGGCCATCATTTCCCGCGAAAGATAGTCCGCCACGTCCTCGGCTACTTGCCGGTAAAGCGCGTTGTGCGTTATTCGATAGGCCTCCGCGTAGATCCCGAGCAATTGGGCGTTGTCATACAGCATCTTCTCGAAATGCGGAATCGACCAAGTCGGCTCCGTGCTATAGCGGTGGAAACCGCCACTCAGATGGTCGTGAATGCCGCCGAGCGCCATCGCGTCCAACGTCTTCGTGAGTGCCGCCAATGCTTGCGGATGGCGACTGATCTCGCGGTCCGCCAGCAGCAGGGTCAAGGCAGGTTCGCGGGGAAATTTCGTGGGGCCACTACCCAAGCCGCCATAGGTTGCATCGTAATCCTGCAGAATCGCCTCGCGTGCGCTGCTCAACCAATCCGTCGGGCTGATTGACGCCATCGTTTCCGCCGCCGTCCGCTTGCGCGCCTCAAGCATCGCTTGGTAGACCTTGTCGGCCTGATTTAACACCTCCTGCGGCCGATTCACCCAGGCCTCGTGCAGAGCTTTGAGCCGAGTGGGGAATCCTGGCCGGCCTAACTCATCGTCAGCCGGCGGAAAATAGCTTCCGGCATAGAAAGGCTTCAAGTCCGGTGTCAGAAACACGTTATTGGGCCAACCCCCACGCCCAGTGATCAACTGGGTCGCCAACATATAGATGCTGTCCAGGTCGGGACGTTGTTCGCGGTCGACCTTGATGTTGACGAACCATTCATTCATCAGCTTGGCAATTTCCGGATCGGAATAGATGATCCGTTCCGCGACGTGGCACCAGTAGCACGTGCTGTAGCCGATAGACACGAAGATCGGCCGGTTCTCGCGCTTCGCCTTGACGAGTGCTTCAGCTCCCCAGGGGTACCAGTCCACCGGGTTGTGCGCGTGCAAAAGCAAATACGGGTCGTTGGAATCGATCAGGTGATTGGTGTGCGCGTGTTGCTTAGCCGCATCCACCGGTTGCGTCGTGGGGTTCTCGCCCGCGGCGGCAGGCAAATACTGGAACACGATTCCAACGAGAACAATCACCCACATGACGAGGTATCGACCCACCTGCCACATTGCGGGCGGCCGATCGGACGCATCGCTGCGCTTGGTCACCATTAAATCTCATTGAAGCGGATATGCCGGTCCAGGGGCGGAAGGGGCAAGCCGTCGAGCTCGGCGTAGGGGCCGGCGAAGAAGAGCAGGGGCCGGCCTTCACGCGCGGGACTCAACACGATGTCCCTTGGACCAGGCAACGTGATTCATCTCCAAGTCACCGAATAGCTGATGCTTGCCGTACTTGCACGCGCAGGATGCGTCGACGGGAAGTCACCCGAACCCGGGTGCGAAGAACTCCGCCCAGCAATGGTAGCCACATAGCTCGCATACATCGTGTCCGAGAGGTGGGGATTCGAACGCCTGCCCGAGGATCAGACGCGCCGGAATCCCCAGAGAGCGGCACAGGGAAATGAAGAGCGCGTGAATGTCGTTGCAGTTTCCGGCCGAACACACCAGTGCGTGCTCGGTGCTTCCCTTCCATGACTGCTGTGCGGCGTCATAGGTCATAGTGCTGGCGACATAGTCATAGACCAGCCTCGCCTGCTCGAGCATGTTTGTCCTGGCGCCGACCACCTCGAGGGCCAACTTATGAGTTTTGTCGTCGACGTCGACGAATTGTTCGGCACGCAGCCAGCGCTCGAACAGCGCGGAGGATTGCAGCGGCCGGACGCAGTCGGGATGCACCCTATGGGTAACCGCGGTGCGCTCGACCAGATATCGAATCTGGAACCTAGCCTCTACATTGTCGAGCCCTCTGGTATGAGCGTGCAGCATCAAGTTCCCGTGCTCCGGCTCCCGGCGGACCATCCAAGGCCACGGCGCGGAGATCGAGATGTCGAG
This sequence comes from Betaproteobacteria bacterium, assembly GCA_016194905.1. Lineage (NCBI taxonomy): Bacteria > Pseudomonadati > Pseudomonadota > Betaproteobacteria > Betaproteobacteria bacterium. The sequence continues at coordinate 1,786 of JACQAP010000032.1, read as the reverse complement.
CATATGCTGGTACGGCGTGTCCGGGATGATCGGGTACCAGAGATTTACGGAGCGGTCCCTATTGCTCGGCGGGCGGACATTGCAGGAATCGACAATCTCATGGCGGACTGAGCTTTTTCTGATCGTTTCCCCCTTGAGGCTTGCATTCCATAACGGTAGACATAGTTCACCTCCATAGAACGCGAAACGCTGCACGCAATCCTTGCTAGGTCACCGAGCGATGCATCTTCCAATCCTTCTTGGGAGGCGGCTTGCAGTACGGTGGTGTCCATTGTGGCTCGGACACGTTTGCGCCGCATGTGCTCGTTCACCGCATGGACTTTCGCATCGTCACGCCGATATCGTCATTGAGCCTTCGCATACCGGTAATCTTAGACTACGTCGCCAACCATTCAAGCATCTGTGTTCGATAGTTGCACGCCAGCAACAAGAATCCCCACTAAGTCGTCTTTGACAATCACGTGTCAGTGTGTATGATACACATCATGCATAGCAAAGCACTGATCAAGATGCTAACGAAGGCCGGCTGGGTTGAAGTCCGGATTGTCGGCAGCTATCATCAGTTCAAGCACCCGGATCGCAAAGAAGTGATTACGGTACCGCACCCAAAAAAGGACCTTCCAATCGGTACAGTGAACAACATTTTGAAGGTGGCCGGGCTAAAGTAAGGTAATTGGAGTCAGGCAGTACAGAACAGGTAGGACAAAGCCGGTAAGACCAGAGAGGTAGAGAAAATGAGATACCCGGTAGTGATTCACAAGGAAAAGGGCTCCGCCTACGGCGTGACCGTGCCCGATATTCCAGGCTGCTTTTCCGCCGGCGATACGCTCGACGAGGCGTTCGCTAATGCACGCGAAGCGATCTTTGCGCATCTCGAGTTGGTCACCGAGAGCGGCGGCGATGTCGCCGACGCGCGATCGATCGAGGAGCACCATACAAATAAAGACTACGCTGGCGGCACCTGGGCATTCGTCGACGTCGATATCGAAGATCTGCTCGGCCCAGCCGAGCGCGTCAACGTGACCATCCCAAAGCGGGCGCTGCAAAAAATCGATATAGCGGCGAAGCGCCGCGGCGATACCAGGTCCGGCCTACTTACACGCGCCGCGCTGGATTTCATCAGCATCCCGGGCGGCACGTTCGTGAAGAAGGAAGCCAACCGGCAAAAATCAGCCTATGCCGGTTCCATCTTGGGGGGAAGAACGACTCGAAAGTCAGCGGGATCGACCGCAACCGAACGCGCTCCCAAGGCATCAACGAGCAAGGCAAAGCCTTCAGCAGCGAAAACCAGGAAGTCGGCTTAACTCGATTGATGGAAGTTATTTCACAGGGGTACACCATGGCGAAGAAGCCATCTGTGAACTGATAAGACACATTCCTGCCGGGAACCCTGACCTGCAACGTCGCCGATCAACCGCGAGCGGCCCTGCCCCACTGCTCGGGGAGATTTTGGGGACTGGAGGGAGCAAGAGCGGGCAAAACAGCGCAAAATGGGGAACGGGCGGCGCTGTAGTATTTAGTTAAAACAATAAGTTACGCTTGCAGGGTGAGCTACGAACCAAGGGGTCGTGGGTTCAAATCCTGCCGGGCGCGCCAGTACATCAAACGGTTAGATGCGAAAGCGTCTAGCCGTTTTTCATTTGCATGGGGACTTTATGGGGACTTGTCTCCCCGCGAGCTTCCCTTGCAATCATTGCCAGGCTTCGATTCGTCCGACTGCGCTCATCGGTAATTCGATTTAGCGCGTCCACCAGTTCGGCAACCTGGGCCACCGAGTAGTGCGCTG
>JACQAP010000031.1 GCA_016194905.1 Betaproteobacteria bacterium | reverse complement strand
GACCCACGCCTTCCCATCCCGAACAGGACGGTGAAACGACTCTGCGCCGATGATAGTGCGGATTGCCCGCGCGAAAGTAGGTCACCGCCAGGCGCCCAACCAGTACCAAGCCCCTCCCGGGTCACCGGCGAGGGGCTTTGTACTTGATGGGCCCATGACAGGGGATCTACGTCGGGACGAAAAGCGATTTCGCATCGCTCTATAGACGCACCGACCCACAAACCTGAGTCGAGGTTCGTGCCACACCTTGTTCGGCAGCGCCTCGCACGCCTTCGAGGTAAAGGCGCTCTGTCTCCATCGAAGGTTGCATGGCGAGTCCTCTGGCCAGTGCTTCGCGGCAACGGCTGTAGGTGCGCGCGGCCTCGGCGAGTTCGCCCCTCTTCAGGTAGCAACCCATCAACCGGCGGTACAGTAACTCGTTCAGCGGATCCTGCTCCAAGGCCTGAAGGCAGACATCGATCGCGTCGGAAAATCGATTCTGACGCTCGAGGCGCGTGGCCAGTGCCGCGACCAGTCGTTCGAACTTGGTCTTCAACCGTAGTCGCGGTGCAAACATCCAGGACTCTTCACACTCGCGCGCGAGAAAGTGCCCGGCATAGAGGTTGAGGGCCAGGCGCAATTGCAACTCGGATGTATTGCCGATCGCGGATTCGTCTAGCCGGCGCAGCCCGTCGTTGACGAAGCGCTCGAAGCTCCACGCGTCCACCCAGCACACGCCCTCGTTCAGCGAGAGCTTTCCGTTATCAGAAAGTACCGCCGCCCTGGTCTGCAGCAAGGAGCGCAGACGGTGCAATGTAATCGTCAGACTTCTGGCTCCCAAATCGCCTTCGGAATCCGGCCACAGGCATTCGCAAAGACGGCTGGAAGCGACATCCCGCCCACCCATGGCGATAAGCGCTTTCAAGAGCCCGAGCGGTCGGTATTGCGCTTTGCCTTTCGAGTGAAGCGCTTGCTTATCGATCGCGATGCTGAAACGCCCGAGGGTGAAGATTTGTATCGGTGCCTTGGTTGTGGTGTCCGTGGTTTTGCCTTCTGCCCAAAAGCTTCCCGTGCCGAGCCCGAACGATTCCCTTGCCATTTTCGTTGAGCAGGTGTTCGAATCGGCATCTGTTCGCGTCGCGTATCTCATATTCCTCTCCCTCTACTCATGTCGGGTTCGCGGAGCCGACCACCAATCTGAACAGGGATCGCAGGCCAAAAATACTCGCGGATATGCGGCTCCATCTCGAACGCATTCTGAGAAGGGCAAGGCCGTCGATCCATATGACGAAGGTCATAGCGAACGGCAGATGGCTGCTGCATGCGTGGTCCGAATATCGGATCACGGATGACTGGGCGCGACTTGGAACTTACGCAGGTCGGACTGAACGGGATGTGACGCGAGTGACTACGGGTGGTCTTAGCAGGACTGAAAAAAGGTCTCCCAGCGAAAATTCGCAGAGTGTGAATTTTCAAGCTTGGAGGACGGCAATAGTTACGGGCTTCGCTCGATCCATTTGAATAGGCTGTCCTCGTGAGCGATGTGCTCATGATTAAACCTTGAGGAGATTGCCATGAACGCCAAAGTGATTTTTGCAGTGCTGTTGATTTTCGCTGCTGTCCCTGCCTCTTACGCCGAGCATTTCGGTCGCGGAAGCGAGAACTCCCCGTTTGCAAGCAAGCCGTCCGTCAACACCGCCGCAACGGTGGATCGCTACGGACGTGCCAGTACCCACGTGGACGTGGCGGCAGCGCAGAAGAGTGAAGTCAAGGCCAGGCTCGCGGCATCGGCAGATACGCCCGGTCGGGCTTGAAGCCGTAGCGGTTTGCTGTCCGGTAAAACACCCGGTGCCATGCGCCGGGTGTTTTTTTGCTTTGATTGATCCCTGAAAAGCCTGACTCTCTTGGCCGTGCGAGTCAGCCCACGAAAACGTTCGTTCGAATCTCGCCGCGTGAATTATTTACAAGCTCGATTTGCAATGTGTACGCGACTGGCAGCTCAAGCGGCCGTAGTCTGAATCTGCCGTTGCGTTAGGAACGGGTATGGAGATGCGCCCAAAACCAAACCCGGGGACGAATCCTTTAGAGCAGTTGGGCGAAGGAGGCGATCATGAACATTTTCATTACATCCGTAATTTGGGTAACCGTAGGGGCGTCGATCCCTTCGCTTGCCATCGACCAAACAGAATTATTCCCGACCCGGGAAGCGGGTACCGTCGAAGCGCAGTGCCCGAGCAACTGCCAGGGGGATTTTCCGGTTTCATCTAACCGCAAATATGCGGAAGCGCACGAAGCGCACCATTGGTCGAGGTCTTGAGTGATGTGTGCTGTAATCCCAGCTTGTGGAGCGTGGTCGGGAACCGATGCGTTTTCTGGGGCGGAAGATTCCGCCAGGGGCGCGGACTGCCAGGCAGACTGAACGCCTTGATCCTGATGGGTAACTGGTGCGGCTTGCTCAAACGAGCCCGACACCACCGAGACGAAAACCAGGGCGCGTAGGCATCAGGCGCTGTGCAGGACAGACGAAAGAAAAGGCGCGCTCGCGCGCGCCCTGCGATGCACTTGCCTCTTTACCGCAGGCGGCTAATGGGTGACCATCATGGCTCACTGACCCTCATGGCTCATCGGCGAAGTCGGGATGCGGGCCGCGACCAAGGGAAGGCACGCTCGATTTTACCGCGCCGCTCGCTTTGCCGCTTGTATAACTGGTTACAACGCACACCCAGTTTTCGTGCCAACTCGGTGGCGGATTTGCCGGCCTGCTCGAGCAGGCGAACCGCTTCGAGCTTGAACTCCTTGGTGAAATACTTGCGCGTTGCCATGGATCACTTCCATCGGGATTTATTGTCCCCCCAATTCAGAGTCCACGAATTCCTGGGCTACCTCCACCTGACCCCGCCACCGGACCCGTTCGGCTTCTCCAAGGAGACCGGTCCGATGTCCGATATATGTGGAGGACATCGGACCTGAGTTTCCCCGACTCAACACCTGATTTTACAAATCGCGTTGGGTTTCCAGCAATAAGAGACACCGAAGCCGCAGGTATTGGTCACACAGGTGGCCAAGCAAGCAGTTGTCGTCATTCTTAATACTGACTCGTAATCATCAGACTTAGCAATTTGTAGATTGTTACCTGCAGCCGCAATTGTCCTGCCCGCAAGAAATGCCATCTGATACTTTTTCTCGGTGGCTTCGAAGGCCTTGCCAAATGCAGAGTAAACTGCGTCAGTTCCCTTTGTGCAAGAGTAAGAGAGATCCCTCGTGTGTTTCGGATGTGGCTGATTATAACTACACTCCAACTTCTCCCCCGAAATAGATTTGTCAATCGCGTCCTTGAAAGCAGCTAATGCTTTGGGATCTTCACTGGTAACCGAAAAGCACGTTTCAAACAACTCCGCGGTCGCAGTCGAGCAATACGCCAACGTCGCGACGGTAAGGCACGTCAAAACTCTTTCCCTACTGAATAGATACATTTTATCCTCCTCTTTTTCGTGCTTCATCAAGGCGAAAAAGCAGCCCAAATAGAGAATTTCTGGTTGGGCCCCTCTCGCGGCTCAAACGGTATTGCCCATGATCTGGAGATCAGAACTGCAATATTAACGAGGCAAATGCAAAACGCGCGACCGCAACGCGGGGCGCGGAAGGATCAATTTCAACAAACTTAATTCGGTGGTCAAAGAGGTTGTCAGCGCCAAATCTAACGACCCCGAGACGTCGCGGCAGGCGGTATACGAATCGCAAGTTGGTCAACCAAGAGGTATTATCGACGGCAATCGAATTGAAGAATGGGGACGCTTGGAGATGGCCGTCTTGGCTGACCCTGATTAATTCGACGCGAGCAGAGAAGGTCGCGTCAGGAATGAGAGTGACGGCAAGGGGGAAATATCGTGTCTCAAGATCGACAATCTCTTGGTCACCGGTAAACTCGACTGGTCGAGTAAACCGCTCTTGTTGCATTTCGGCGGAAAAGCTAATCGTGCAAGCACGGCACAACACGCGGTCGTTGCTAAACGAGTGTATCGAATATAGGTAGATACGCCGAGTGCTTTCGCGCCATTCGAAATCTTCCGCTGTGTCACCGAGAAACAGCGGAACAGTGAGTCGGCGTCTCGTCGCTTCCGCGCCCACATAAAGGCCAGACGCGAGTTTTTGCTCGACCCCAAGACCCGAACCGCGAGTAATGGACCCATCAGTGTCATCGAAAAATTGATTAAAACCCGCGACCTGCGTTGGTTCGATGGTTCTATTCGATACTAACTGACGTTTAAGCGTTTTCCACTGGGCAACTCGAAATGTAGTCTCAGATGAGGGGCGCCAAATTAAACCAATCTTGGGATTGGTAAGTTCGCGTTTCAGCGGCCCCTCGGACATGCGCTCGTAACTCAATCCCGCTTGAATGTGAAGCCTCACTGGTGCAAATTGCCAAAACCCGTACGTGTAAGCATTGCGAAACTCGGATTCGGTCACGATCCCCGCATCTTGAAAGTTTATTCGTCCATCTACCGCGCCAATTCCCGAAACTACGTGTCCTGAACCAATTGAAGCGGAGTACTGCAACTCTGTAGTTCCGGAACTTGATCCAATTCTCGATGTGGCGGAGATGGGCAGAAGTAACAAGCTGGTATCACGCTTTTCTCCAATAGCCGAGACTAGGAATTCGGAGGATGGAGAAACTGAATGATGAATTCCGATGCGGATCGATGAAACCGTTTCGTCGATATTGATCGGGAAGGCGAGAATGGGATCGAAAGGAAAAAGGATAGCGCCACGACTGGAATCCGACGAGCGGAATTCTGTTTGAAACGAGGTGTTGGGAGATGTTTGAAAGTGTGCGAATCCCGTGTAGACGTTCTCGCTGATGTTAGTGTTGTCCTGCAAGCCAAGGGAGTTAAAGTGAGCTTGACCAAACGTGAGTGCAGCAGACTCCTGAACTGTGCCCACGACCAACTGATCTTCGACGGTACGTCGGCTACCTACGAGTCCATCGATGATAAAGCGTGAACCTTGACTATCCAATAGCGAATCATATTCGTTGAAACCAACCCCACCACTCTGAAAGTTGATGGCAAAGGTGGGCTTCGGAGATGTTGAGGAGAGGCTTCCTTGCGCACGAAGAGGAGGTGGGGGTAAAAAAGAAAGTGGCTGTCGTAATTGGGCCTGTAGCAGTTCACTCTCACTAGCGATTGTGTATCTCGGAAAATTCGAATATGTGTCTGCAAGAAACCGATGAGCAGAATAGCTGACCGGGTCCTCTGCAATTGAAGAAGTTGCTTGGGAAAGTGCCAGTTGATCGAAACCCAATTCTTGATATGTACGTGCAATGTTTGCAGTACGGGACGCACGATCCTGATCCAGCGCAAACTTGGAACGATAAATAGCTCGGCCGTCGTTTAACGCGACGGACCTTTGCAGATCGTCGAGGGCTTCAACTGGCCGGTTCTCGGAGGCTTGAAGCATGGCATCATAGAACCAAGGCGTCGGATCTTTCGGGTCAAGCCCCTTCGCCAATCCAAACTGAATTGAGGCAAGCTGGTCTCGCTCCCTGGTGTTCTCCTCGTAGTACGCCTTGCCAACGTAGCTGCGGATGAGCGAATTCGTCGGGTCCAAAGCAACCGCGATCTCTATCTGTTCCCGCCCCTCGACCAACTTGCCTTCGCGGATGATGGCCAGGCCCAGGCCCAGACGCGAAAGAGGATCGGTGGAGTTGCTTTCAATCGCCTTTCCGAAATCTTCCCGCGCCTCTTTTACCTTGATCTGCGCCAGATGGACGAAGCCGAGGATCATGTGTGCGCGGCTTTCCGACGGGTTGGCAGCGACCGCCTGCGTCGCGGTCTTTTCCGCTTCCCGAGTCCAGCCAAGAGACAGTTGCAGCTCGGCGACGCGGGCGAGGGCGAGCGCGCTCGGGGTGAGTTCGGCTGCGCGCTGGGCGCTGGTGAGCGCCGCTTCGAGTTTGAAGTCGGCTTGTTGGGCGTAAGACAGGGCCAGCCACGCTGGAGAGGAATTGGTTGTTGCCTCGACTGCCTCCTTGGCCAAACGTAAAGCCTCAGCCTTGTCATTCTTGACCAGACTGATGATGGATGACAGGGCCTTGGCATCGCTGCTGTAGGGAGTGGTGGCGAGTGCGTCGCCGATATTGGCCTGGGCTTCCTCCACCCGGCCGGCGCGCAGCAGTTGCTCCGCCCGCGCGATGAGACATGACACCCGGTTGTCCTGTGCGACGGCGCGGCAATCCTCGACCGGCACGGCGCCGGCAGGGGTGATCGGCGGATAGTAAAGCGTCCATTGCACCGCGTCGGCGGGTTTGATCAGAAGTCTGATGGCTGGAGGTTCACTGCCGCCGATCGTTAGCGTTTGACCACTGACGACGGATTGAGACGGAAATACGTTGACGCCTGCGCTGGCGGCAAGGACTTTGCCTTCGAATACCGAGAGTTCCGTGCTCTCGCAGCGCATCGCCACCAGGAACTCGGTCCCTTCCACCGCGGCGTTAAGGTGTGGTGTATTGACCCTGAACTTGCGTGGAAACCGGGTGATGAAGTAGCCGGCACCGCAGGTGTGCGCGGTCGTGGATGCCGCAACAATATCTTCCTGCGTAAACTCGACCCGCGTTTCTTCCGCAGTCTGGCTGACCGAAATGCTGGTGTTCTGGTCCACCCGGACCAGAGTTTCCGCCTGGATGAACAGTGCCGCACGGCTGAGCGCACCGGTGCGCAACCGGTCGCCCTCGCACAGCGGGGTGTCCAAGCGAGTGACCCTGGACCAGTCGTTCTGGCGGGCGCGGAGAAGTTCTATCGAGCCCTGGATCGAAACGACGCGGGCAACAGGAGAACTGCAGGCGACCGAAACGTCTGCAGCAAAAGCGGGTATCCCGCTTGTCGTTATGAGCAAAACAAACAGCAGCAGGCGGGGCAAAAACCCCCGGGAACTCCCCTGCAGCGCGATCCAACGAAACCTCTGCATCTTCTACCCCCCCTCCAGGGTTAAAAGACTTCAGGTACGACGATCGACTGCTAATTAAAAATAGACCCTTCTTTGGGGGGGCGCAATATGAATTTGGTCTTGGTACCCCGGGGGCATGACAAATGCTAGCGCTGCCTAGTGTCCTGTTCCACTGATTCGCGGCTGAAAACCCGACGAGAATCGGCGCCATGCTGTGTTACGAGTCCTCGCCGTGGGGCCCGCCACTGTCGAGGACTCGCGCCTTGCCTGACACCGATTTCGCAGGTTTTCCGATCGATGATGGATTGTTGATAAATGGATATGAGATCTGCTTTCCAAGGTTCGCAAGGTGTCCCACGAATCGGCGGAACAGGACACTAGCAGTCAGATTGCGGGGATCAGTCCACTTTTAGCGCACCGTCGCGAAGCAGGGTTCCGGATTCCAGTACGCGCACGTAGAACGCCGCCGGACCGTCGCCAGGAAAGTCGGAAACCAGATTCCGGAAGGCTCCGAGTGCCTCTGCCGATGCGCTCTTGCGCAGTAAAGCGAGCGCACGCGCAAAGCGCTCGCACAATTCCAGATCGTTCGGGTCAGCGGATTGCCGCGGTCCGATCAGCTCGAATGCGTGTACCGGGAGCGCCTTGCCGCGCAGAAGAAAGTAACCGACCTCGCGCAGCAGAAAGTCCTCCACTCCTTCCAGCGCCGGCTCGGAAACCAGCACCCGGGTGCCGAGTTTCTTGTTCAATTCCTGGATACGAGTCGCGGTGTTTGCCGTGTCCCCGACCGCGCGGTATTCGTAATGCGTCTGCGACCCGACCATAGTGAGGGTCACGCGGCCCCAATCGACGCCGAAACGGGTCGTCAAGCCGCTCGAGGCCGGTTGCTCGTTGAACAGCCGTGCTGCTTCGCGCATTTCGAGGAGCGCGCTCAACATACGTTCACGAGTATCCGTGGAACGATGCGGCCAGATTGCGAGCATGGCGTCGCCCACGATGTCGGAGACGAACCCGCCGTACCGCGCCACCGGCCGGAACAGCGTGTCGAAATAGCGATTGAGAAAATCCGCGAGATCCTCCGAATGCATGGCCTCGGCCATGGTCGTGTAGTTCGCAGCGTCCGTTGCGACACAAGCACACTCGAGCGATTCTCGCGTTGCGCTGACGTTCCCGGCGTTTCTCTCCAGTTCGTCCACGACCTCCTTTGGCACGAATTTAATGAACGCATTGCGGATGTATTCGCGCTGCTGTTGGACGATCCGGACCTTCCAGGTCATTCCGGTTGCCAGGCCCAACGGGGCAGCGATGCAGGCCGGCGTCACCAGCGGCAGCCAGAGATCTCTCCCGATGAACAGACAAAGCGCCGCCCACGCATAACCGGCGAGCAGTAAACCCGCAAGCGGAAATGCAAGCCGGTTTGGCAGAAACAAGCAGAGCAGTGTCGAGACTGTTCCCGCAAGCAACGTGATCAGCATCCATAGCGGCAGTTCGGCAGGATGGACGCTCGAATCGTGCAGAAGATTGGCAAAGGCGGTGGCGGCGATTTCAACGCCGCTCAGCGCCACGCCATCGGCGGAAGAGAACACCGTGGAGAAGTGCTCCGCCTGCTCCGGACTGAGGGTTTCCGCGTACCCGACGAAAACCATCTTGTCGAGAAAGGCGGCGGCGGATTGCTTTTCGTCGAATGCCAGCGCTTGATCGTAGCCGTAGGCGCGAATAGTGCCGGGCGGTCCGAAGACGTTGAGCAATCGCACGCCCGGTCCCGCGTGAAGTGCAACCAGCCTGCCGATGCGGGTTCGTACCGCGGCATCCAGGCCCGCAAATTCGCCCGAAGCGAGGGCGGATTGCATGCGCGCGGCAAGTCCGGGCGTGCCGGCAAATAGCTGCCGGATCAGCAGGCAGGTTGCCTGCAGTTGTCCAAGGCCGCGGACTTCTTCGACCGTTGCCGGCAGAAGCTGCGCCTGGTCCGGCGCCAGCTTCGCCAGCATGTCCCGGAAATGCGGGTACACGTCCAGCGAGTAAGCCTGCATGGCGAGAGCCGGCAGGCTGGGCGTCGCCGAGCCGCCTTCCGTGAACGCCATGAATTCGTCGAAGCGCCCGCCGTGATTGATCACCGGAAATGGCGCAATGCCGAGCGCAGCGTCGAGGATGGCCGGGCTGATCTCGATCAATTCCTCCGCCATTTTCTCTGCGGCGCCGGCCGGGCGGATGTCCGACGATTCGAGTTTCCCGGCGATCAAGACACGGCGTGCCTGCGCCATCGCCGCGGCCAACTGTCGATCCTGCTCGGCGTTGAGGTCGCCCGAAGGACCCGGCAAGGCAGGACGCGTCCGGAACAGCACGTCGAAAGCCACGGTCCTGGCGCCGGCCCTGGCCAATTTGTCGACGAGCATCGCATGCAGGCAACGCGGCCATCGTGCGGGCAGCGACGGCAGGCTGATATGGGTGGGTGGTCTTGTCCCGGTCCCGATATCGTCGCAGCGGTGAAATTTCTCCGGGTCGTGCGGCAGGAAAATGTTTGCAGCCGCCTCGCGGCTGATCGTCACCACAACGACTTCCTCGGGCGCTGCAACAGGACCGCGAAGCTTGAACAGCCAGCCCAGTCCGAGGTTTTGTTCGAGTGACCGGATCTGCGGGACGAGGACAAGAATGGCGCCGATTGTTCCAACTGCGATCGCAAGCGCGATGAAAGTCGGGAAACGACGGCGGCTGCCGGTCCTGAAGCCCTGGGCGAACCATGCTGCCATCCGGGCCATGCTCAGATGACCCGCGACTGGTCGGCCATCAGTCGTTTGGCGATGAGATGCACCACATAAAGCGCGAACTGTGGGTTCAGGAGATACAGGCGCTTCACCTGGTCCGAGGTCAGCGTGAACAGATCGACGTCGGTGGCGCACACGGCAGTGCAGGTGCGCTCATGCGATGGAGAAAAAATACCGATCTCTCCGAAGACCGCGCCGCTGTTGACGTCGATTTCGATTTCCTCGAGCCGGATCGTGCCGCGCTGGAGGTAACAGAGTTCCGCGCCGGGGTCGCCTTTTCTGAACAGGATGGTATTGCGCGGCACGCGGCGGTGGGACATATGCGGCAGCAGCCAGTCGAGATCCAGGGTGCCGCCCTCCGCTTCCTTTATTTGCCGGAAATTGACGCTCTGCAATCTGGAGGCCAGCAGCACGGCCTCGCTGCGATTCTGCACGTCGAGCGCTTTGAAGATGGCGCTCATATGCAGCTTCACGGTGCCTTCCACAATGCCGAGGTGCCTGGCGATCGCCGGATTCGACTTGCCTTGGGCCGCCAGCGAAAGGACTTCGATTTGTCGGTCGGTCAGACCGAACTCGTGCAGCGATTCCCGGGTCTCCGGCGGCTGCGCCTCATCGGGTTGCGCTGACGCGTTCGCCGCAGGTGGCCCTCTCGGGGATACGTAGGGGCGATAGGCTCCGCCGCTCAGGACAAGCCTGAGAACGCCGCGGGTAACCGTCTCGGAATGCGATTTCGGAAGATAGCCGAGCGCGCCGGCATCGAGAATTTCTTCGACATAAGCATCGTCAAGGCGTGAACCCAGCGCAACCAGGCGCGTTTCGGGATAGCGCTGCAGAAGTCCGCGGACCATGCCGTTGTTATCGGTTGATGCGCCGTCCATGTCCACCAGTACCAGATCCGGCGAAGTCGAACGCCGTGCCGGCGGCGAAGAAAGCAGCGAGGGAATATCGTCAATGGCCTCGACTTCGCAGCGGGAGTCGAGTCCGGTGAGTATGCTCCGCAGAGCATCGGTAGCGGAGTCGTTAGGCGAGGCAACCAGTATCCTCATGCAAGTCCCCGGACGTTCCCAATATGTCGATGTGTTACCACGTTTTCCGTTGCGGGTGCAACATGTGGCTAGAGTGGGCTGGTCCGCGCCCGACCACAGTGTCTACCGTGCTGGCCATGCCGACGCAGTCAAACAAGAAACCCGGATGGCGATCAGCCGGCAAACATGGGTTCCGGCAAGCCTTGTGTCTGCGCATCCAGCGCAAACACGTGTCCCGCCGTCGACTGGACTTTTCGTGCCTCGTCATTGAGACGCAGGCAGCCGGAGGTAATGTAGAGCGTCCGAAAATCGGATCCGCCGAATGTCAGGCTGGTGACGTGTTGAACCGGCATGCGTACGATTCTGTCGACATTTCCACCCGGGGTGTAGCGCGAGATGCGCCAGCCGTCGTAGTGCGCATTCCATATGCAGCCGTCCGCATCCACGGTCAGACCATCCGGAAATCCTTCGTTCTCCCGTAGTTCCGCGAACAACCTTCGATTGCGAGGAATGCCATCATTCGCGTCGAAGTCATAAACGAATATTCTGCGGGCCCATGTGTCGCACAAATACATCAGGCGATCATCGGGGCTCCATGCCATGCCGTTCGGGCAGTGCAGACCTTCTTCCAGGCGGCGAATCGATAGATCGGGGTCGAGACGATAGAGTGCACCCGATGCTTGTTCGGTATCCCGGAAATTCCGCGTGCCCGCCCAGAATCGTCCGCGGCGATCCACCTTGCCGTCGTTGAAACGATTGTCCGGAATTCCCGACTCCGGATCGGAGATCGGCGTGGGTTTTCCCGTGGCGACATCCAGAAAAAAGAATCCCGTCCGGCTTGCGCCAACCAGCCCGCCGCGTTCACGCAGGCCGATGCAGCCGATGGCCTCACCGATGTCCCAATGCTGCACTGAATGATCGAAAGCATCCCAGCGCTGGATCAGCTTGCCCTCGACATCTACCCAGTACAGCGAATTTTCCGAACTGCTCCATATCGGGCTTTCGCCGATCTGGTTCCGCGTTGCGGTGCAATTTCGGTTCCGTCGGGATACCGGATGTCGGGCATGCCCATGGCACCGAAGAGGATTGCATCGGCAACCCCAAGTTGTTTCATTGCTTCGTCGGACAGCGCAGTTCCGGTATCGCGATATGCGATTGCGCCGCCCGGAAGCTTGCTCCAGACGAAGCCGGTGATGCCGATCTTTTTCGCCAATGTTTCGAGAACATCGAGGCAGGCTTCCACGACTTCGATGCCGATGCCGTCTCCTGGCAGCACGGCAATGCGCAGATCCGAGCCGAGTGACACGTTTCCTCCTGAGATTGGTCAGATGCCGGCGGCGCATGACGCGTGCGACCGTGCGACGATGAGTCGGAGCTGCCGCGTGATCAGGTCAGTCGCGACCAGCCCGGCTCGTTGCGATCGAGCAGGCGTTTCAGTGCCTCGAAGTGAAGAACGGACTGCTGGCGCTCGCTCTCGATCTGTCTGGCGACCTCGGCGACCATTTTCTCGGGGACGCGTTTGAGCTTGCCACCGGTGCTCTTGGCGAGCACCTGCACCATGCAGCAACGCTCCAGGTAGTAGAGGTCGTCGAATGCGTAGGCCATGTTATCGCCGCACACGATCACGCCATGGTGTTGCATGAACACCACGCTGTTGTCTCCCAGCGCGTTGCCGATGCGATCGCCTTCCTCGTTGGCAAGCGCCACGCCGCCATATTCCCGGTCGTAACCGATGCGTCCGTAGTACCGCATTGTGCTCTGGTTGGCAAATACGTCCAATTCGCCGCCATCGAGCAACGTCAGCGCGGTCGCGAACGGCATATGCGTGTGCAGGACGCATTTCTTGCGTTTGCCGAGATGGATGCGGCCGTGGATAAAAAACGCGGTGGGTTCGACTTTATGTTTACCCTCGACGACCATGCCGTTTTCGTCCACTACCATCAGATCGGCCGGCGTGAGTTCCGACCAATGGAAGCCTTGCGGATTGATCAGGAACTTGGAGGGATCCCCCGGCATTTCCAGGCTGAAGTGATTGCAGACGCCTTCATTGAGTCCCATGCGCGCCGCGGAACGCAATGCGGCAGTCAGATCGATGCGGGCTTGAGTGATGGGATCGAAGCACTTCATCGGGTTCCTCCGGTCGTTCTTAATATCGGGCGCATTCTGCCATACGCGGTGCCGGCGCTGAGGTGGCGAAGTTGCTGCACTGCGGATGAGCCATCGGTTTTCCTAAATGGCGCAAGTGGGCTGGTGCGGCGGAGCGGCCTTGGCTAAAATCGCGAGGCCTTTTCTGCAGTTGTTAGCCCATCGGACCGGCTCACGATGCCAATTAAGGAGAATTGATGAATCAATCGGTACTCACCCCCGAGCAGCGCGCCGCTTATGACCGCGACGGTTTTGTCATGGTGCGCGGTCTGTTCGATCCCGAAGAAGCGCTTCTGTTGCAGAAGGCGATGGAAACCGATCCGCAGGTGCGCGGCAATCTATACAACCGCAATGATGCGCAGGGACTGGCGACGAAGATGGTGCTTTGGAACCATCCTGGCGACAGCGTCTATGGCCTGGCCGCGCGCAGCCACAGAATCGTCGATACGATGGAGTCGCTTCTCGGCGGAGAGGTCTATCACTATCACTCGAAGCTCACCGCCAAGGATCCATTCGAAGGGGGTGCATGGGAATGGCACCAGGACTATGGCTACTGGTACAGCAACGGTTGCCTGTTTCCCCTGATGGCGAGCGTGATGGTCGCGCTCGACAAGTGCACGAAGGAAAACGGTTGCCTGCAGGTGGTGCGCGGGTCACACCTGCTCGGACGTATCGACCACGGCGTGATCCAGGGCAGTCAGGTCGGCGCGGAGCCGATCCGTGTCGAGCAAGCGCTCAAGCAGCTCGAAACCGTGTATGCCGAAATGGAACCGGGCGATGGCCTGTTCTTTCACTGCAACACGTTGCACCGCTCGGACCAGAATCGCTCGCCGAACCGGCGCTGGACGGTGCTGTTCTGCTACAACGCGGCGCGCAACAATCCCTGCATCAAACATCATCACCCGTTCTACACGCCGCTGGAAAAAGTGTCGGACTCGGCAATCAAGGAAGCGGGTTTGAAATATGGCAGCGGCTCCGAGGAAAGTTTTCTGAGCAACTTCGTCAATCCGCCGGAGCTGAAGAAGACGCTGAAAGTCTGATTCCGGACGATTACGTTCTGGTGTCGATCCGGCCTTTGTAGGGGATACAGTACAGCCCGATCGGTTCTGTCCTGCCGCGCAGGGTCAGGGGTGGCAATGGAAGCGCTTGCATGAAGATTTGTGTCGGCTTCAAACCTTCCATGACGCGATCCGACAGCAGCAGTTCGCCGGCGCGCGCACGTTGCATGAGACGGGAGGCAATGTTCACGGCATCGCCGATGATCGTGAAATTGGAGTAGGCGGCTGAGCCAACGTTGCCGGCCACCACTTCACCCTTGTTCACGCCGATGCCCAGTCCGGTCTCCAGCCCGTGCTGGGCACGCCATTCGACGGAGAGGGCGTCAAATTCTGCAAGCATCTGATTTCCGCAATTGATCGCTCGCTCGGCCGCGTCCGGCTGTTCGAAAGGCACACCGAATCCCACCAGCAGACTGTCTCCCGCCATGTTGAAGATGACGCCGTTGTATCGATAGGCGACGTTTGTCAGCAACGAGAAATACTCGTTGAGCAGCAGCACGACTTGCGTGGGTGAAAGTTTCTCCGCCATACGGGTGAAGCCGCGCAGGTCGGCAAACAGAATGACCGCGTCGAAACGGTTCTGATAACCCACTTGGGGATTTCCCGGCACCCCCGGTGTGGTCAGTATCTTGTCCATCAGCTTGCGCGACCTCAGGTGGCCGTAGTCGTCGGGCACCCCGTCGCCGCCGCCGGGCTCCGCTGGCGCTGGTGCCGCCGCCTGCTGCTTGCGCACCTGATGGCCGTTAACCAACGATTTGACCCGCACCAGGAATTCGTCTCGTTGGATAGGTTTGCTGAAGAAATCATCGGCGCCGACCTGCAAACCCTTGATGCGCTCTTCGCGTTCGTCGGTCGAAATCAGGAATACGACGGGAGTAAGCGATGTCGTGGGATTGGACTTGATGCGCTTGCAGACTTCGTAGCACGACATGCCCGTCATCGTCAGATCGAGTACGACCAGGTCCGGCAGCATCGATGCGATGACCTGAAGCGCTTCTTCACCGTTTCGCGCAGTCAGGATCTCCACCCCCGAGCGCCTGAGATAGAGCGACATCAGCAGACGATTGTCCGGTGCGTCGTCTACCAGCAACACGCGCGGGATGGGTCCTTGGGGATTCGAGTGCATTGACATTTTTTATCTGCGCTTTCCAGGCGCCGGCTCACCCAGCTTGTTATTGTCTCACGTGCACCACGGGGGCTTCCTGCGCTGCGTCATTTCTGCTTTACGTCGGCTGTTCGTGAAAGTTCGTTGGGGCGGTAGTCCCGTTGCCGGGCTGCGCGGCCCGAGTAAAACTTGGCCGCGCGCCTTTTCTCGTATCTGCGGCGAGAGTGAACTGCGGCACCGGCAGTCCCGGCCCAATGGCCCCGACGAGGTTTCCGCCGACCTCTACCCGTGCCTCAGTCACCCGCTGCAACAACCCGATCATGGCTTATCTGCTTGTTCCCACGGTCGATTATGACAGCTTTATGACACTTTTTAGCGCAGGCCCTACAATAGCTGCCGGGTAACCATCCTGATAACAAAGGCGTGCCGCCACGCCAAACATAAATGTCGCACCCAACGACGTTGCCGACAAAAGGAGCCGCCGTGTTTGCCCGCCTGATGCCCACCGAAGGCCGCTTCTTCGAACTGTTCGTCGAGCATGCCGAACAGATTCTCCAAGCCAGTCACGAACTCGCCAGCCTGATGGCGGCCTTCGACGATGTCCAACGCCGCTGCTACAACATCGAGACCATCGAAAAGCGTGGCGACCGCATTGCGCACTCGGCCATCGAACTGCTCCACAAGACCTTCATCACGCCGATTGACCGGGACGATATCCATCAGCTCGTCACGCGCATGGACGACATCCTCGACATGATGGAGGACGCCGCTCAATCGATTTACCTTTATGACATCCGCTCGGTGACGCTGGATGCCAAGCGCCTCGCCGACATCTGCGTGGGTTGCGGAGAAAATGTCAAGGAGGCCGTCTCGCTGCTTTCCAACATGGAGAATGGCGCGAAGATACTGGCTGTCTGCGCAGAGATCGACAAACTCGAGTCGGAGGCGGATCACGTGATGCGCTCGGCAATGGCCAAACTGTTCCGCGACGAACCCGACGTGCGCCAGGTGATCAAGTTGCGCGCGATCTACGAACTGCTCGAAGGAGTTACCGACCGCTGCGAGGATGTCGCCAACATCATCGAGGGCATCGTTCTCGACAACTCCTAGCCGTCCTTCCCGCTTTCGCCATCGCGTAAAACAATAAAGGCGATTCATGAGCTTCCAAGTCGTGGTGTTCCTGGTGCTGGTGGCGCTCGCGTTTGACTTTATGAACGGGTTCCACGACGCTGCCAACTCCATTGCGACCATCGTGTCCACGCGCGTGCTGCGGCCCCAGTGGGCGGTGGTATGGGCTGCGTTCTTCAACTTCGTTGCGTTTGCGATCTTCGGCGTCGCCGTTGCCGCCACAGTTGGAAAAGGCATTGTCGATCCGGGCGTTGTCGATCATCACGTGATATTCGGCGGCCTCGTCGGCGCCATCGCGTGGAACATCATCACCTGGTACTACGGCATTCCTTCGAGTTCGTCCCATGCGTTGATCGGCGGATTGTCCGGCGCGGCGGTGGCGAAGGGCGGGGTGGATACGCTGATTGCCAGTGGATTCCTGAAGACCGCGGCTGCCATCGTGCTCTCGCCGCTGCTCGGCTTCGTGCTCGCAATATCATTGACGATAGCGATGTCGTGGATCTGCCGGCGGCAGACGCCGCGACGCATCGATCGGTGGTTCCGCCGACTGCAGTTCATATCGGCGGCGTTTTACAGTCTGGGCCACGGTGGCAATGACGCGCAGAAGACCATGGGCGTGATCTGGATGCTGCTGATCGCCGCGCAGTTGACGGGAGCAAAAGATCCGCTGCCGCTGTGGGTGCCCTTTGCCTGTTACGGCGCGATCGCGATGGGTACGCTGTTCGGCGGCTGGCGCATCGTCAAGACCATGGGCCAGAGGATAACGCGGCTCAAACCGGTCGGCGGATTCTGCGCCGAGACCAGCGGGGCAATTACCTTGTTCCTCGCCACGGGGCTGGGTGTGCCGGTGTCCACCACGCATACCATCACGGGGTCGATCGTGGGTGTCGGTTCGGCGCAGAAGCTTTCCGCGGTGCGCTGGGGCGTGGCCGGTCGTATCGTCTGGGCCTGGATTCTCACCATTCCGAGTTCCGCCTTTATCGCCGCTGTATTCTGGTGGTTGGGCCAATTTCTGTTTTAGTTTTTCCCGCCCGCGCGCGCAGCGGCGCGATCATCTCACGGCTGTCATATTTCCCGCATAGGCTTGCAACATTTCAACCAGCCGGGGGAAACGATGAATGTCCTGATGATCTCGGACGTGTACTTTCCGAGGGTCAATGGCGTATCGACGTCGATCCAGACTTTCCGGCGCGAACTCGCCGCGCTCGGCCATGAAGTGGACCTGATCGCGCCGGCCTACCCGGCGCGATATGCCGAAGACAGCCACACGCTGCGCGTGGCCTCTCGGTTTGTTCCCCTCGATCCCGAAGACCGCATGATGAAGGTACGCGAAGTACGCGCGTTACTGCCGCGGTTGCGTGAAGGACGTTACGATCTGGTCCACATCCAGACCCCGTTCGTCGCTCACTATGTCGGCATCGAAATCGCCGATGCACTCGGTGTGCCGCGGGTGGAGACCTATCACACCTTCTTCGAGGAATACCTGTTTCACTATGTGCCGGTGTTACCCAGGGGCGTGTTGCGCGGATTGTCGCGCCACTTCTCGCGCAAGCAATGCAACCGCATGAACGCGTTGATCGTGCCGTCCTCCCCGATGCGCGACAAACTCGCCCAATACGGCGTGCAGGAACGCCCCCGCGCTGCGTGCGCGTCTTGGCGTCGAAGGCAGGGCCTATGCCGCCGAGTGGGATGCGGGCGTCCTGGCCAGGCGACTCGCTGACGCTTACCGGCAAGTCACGAGAGCAACCGGCCGCGTATTACCCGTACTCGACGGCCGGGCGGCGGGCGCAACCCCCGAAGAGGTGGCGATCCGGTAAATTTCCTCCCGCTTCCCCGTCTTGCTGCGGTGCCGCTACACTGTGAGACGGACATCGTGGAGGTCGCAATGGGACAAGGTCAGAATCAATCGGGTAAGGAAGTCGCCGCCAGGGAAGTTGCAACGCTGGCGGGCGGTTGCTTCTGGTGCCTGGAAGCGGTGTACGATCGGCTCGAAGGCGTCGAGAGTGTCGAATCGGGTTATATGGGCGGGCATACGCCGAAGCCCACCTATCGCGACGTGTGCGATGGCGACACTGGACATGCCGAGGTCGTTCAGGTCACTTTCGATCCGAAGGTGCTGAGCTTCCGCGACCTGCTGGAAATTTTCTTCGTCATTCACGATCCGACCACGCTCAACCGTCAAGGCAACGACGTCGGTACGCAATACCGATCGTCCATCTTCTATCATTCGCCAGAACAGAAAGCCGAAGCCGAGAAGATCATCGCCGAACTGACGGCGGACAAGGCCTTTTCTTCGCAAATCGTCACGGAGGTCGTGCCGGTGGAGCAATTCCACAATGCGGAAAAATATCACCAGGAATATTTCGAGAATAATCCGAACCAGCCTTACTGCCAGTTCGTCGTCGCACCCAAGGTGGCCAAATTCAGGGCCAAGTTTGCGCAGAAAATGAAGAAGGCCTGAAAGGTCATGAAAGCGGGACGGTCGATAGCCGAAAGAGGTGCTGCACGCGGCGAAGCAACGGCGGACTCCGCGCAGCGTTTGCGCGAGATCGAAGAAGCCAACCGGCTCCTCGAACAGGAGGTCGTGCAGCACAGGATGGTCGCCGAGCTGGCGCGCGGACAGTCCGAAATGCTGATCCAGTCGCTGAATTTTCTCGCGGCGGAATCCAACCTCGACAAGTTTCTCGGGCACGTGCTCAAGGTCACGGTGCAACAGTTGCAAGGCGTCGGCGGAACACTGTGGTTTCCCGATGCGACAACCAACTCGATCCGTCTGCATCTGGAATATCTCGATTCCCGGATCATCCCCGCCGCGGAATCCCATCATCCCGCGGTGTTGCATCCGCTGCCTGCCGGCGGCCGGCCGGTGTCGACCTTTCCCATGGCCCGTGCCGAAACCTACGTGCTGTCCGGCGAAGTCGGCGGCATGCCGGAAGAGAATCGCGCCTACATCAATTCACTCGGCGTGCATACGCTGCTCACCGTGCCGATGATGCTCGGGAAGGAAACGGTGGGATGGATCTGCGTGCGCAGCAGCAAGAGCGACGCCAAGGAGTTGGAAAGCAAGCTGTATATCGCGGAGGCGCTCGCCGGCCAGGCGACGCTCGCTGTGCAGATGGCGAGACTCGGAGAGCAAGCCCGTCAGGCCGCCGTTCTCGAAGAGCGCAACCGTATCGCCCGCGACATTCACGATACCCTTGCTCAGGGTTTTACCGGTGTCGTGGTCAACCTGGAAGCCGCCACACGAACGCTGAAGAAGGACAATATCGAATCCACCCTCGAGCACATCGAACATGCGCGCCAACTGGCGCAGGCCGGACTGGCGGAAGCACGACTGTCGGTGCGCGCGCTGCGGCCCGAAGCGCTGCAACAGGCCGACTTGACCAATGCGCTCGAAACACTCCTGCGAAGAGTCGAGGCGAGCGGCACGCTGCATGCGCATTTCTTCTTGCAGGGCGAGAAGATCGCGATGTCGGGCGAGGTCGAGAGCGAACTGCTCAGGATTGCCCAGGAAGGCATGACCAATATACTCAAGCATGCGAAAGCACAGCACGTCGAAGTAAAACTGGTTTTCGGCGCCGATGCGGTAACGTTGTCCATAGCCGATGACGGCGCCGGCTTCGACCCGCGCGGGCACCATGATGGATTCGGTTTGCTCGGCATGCGCGAGCGGGCGGAGAGCATCGGTGCACGTCTTCTCGTCAGCAGCGGCCCGGCGCAGGGTACCCGCGTCGAAACCGTGATACCGCGCAGTGCCCTGGGGTGATCGAAATGAATGCGGATCCCCACGCGCCAGTCGCAGGAAGCAGGCCAGACGCAGCAAGCAGACCGGAAGCGAAGCGCATCCGCGTGCTCATTGCCGAGGACCATTCCCTGGTGCGTCGCGGGCTCGCGGCGATCATCAATATGGAAGAAGACATCACCGTCGTCGGCGAGGCCGGCGACGGCGAGGAAGCGATCGAGCAGTGGCGGCGGCTTCGTCCGGATGTGGTTCTCATGGATCTGCGCATGCCCAGGCTCGAAGGCGTGGAGGCGATCAAGCGCATACGCGCCGAAGACCCGAAGGCCGGCATCATCGTACTGACCACGTTCGATCACGACGAAGACATTTATGCAGGTTTGCGCGCCGGCGCGAAGGCCTACCTGCTCAAGGACGTACAGCCTGAAGAATTGTTCGGCTGCATCCGCGCCGTGCATGCGGGCAAGGCTTACCTGCAACCGAAGGTCGCGGCAAAGCTGGTGCAACGCGTGCAGGAGAACCAGTTGACCGAACGTGAAGAACAGATCCTGAAACTGCTTGCGGAAGGAAAAAGCAATCGCGCGATCGGCCAGGTGCTGCACATAACCGAAAGCACCGTGAAGAGTCATCTCAAGAGCCTGTTCGTCAAACTCGACGCCACCAGCCGCGCCGAAGCGATCGCGCTGGCGGCACGCCGCGGCCTGGTCAAGTTCTGAATCTGCGGCTTCGCGCCGCGATCTGAAGCAAGCCTCGTCTCACCCGAACGGGTGATGTCCGTCCCCCACCAACGAACTCCGGCGTTTCCTTCCTCGGTCGGATGGTTTCGAAATCCGAAGAAATCCACAATCTGTCGCATCGTCGGTTGTTTTCGATTCGGCTATCGCGCAAGACGGAATGACGCGCACAGCGGGCGTGCGTCGCGTCGCTCCAGGCACCAATGCAACGCGGGATCAAACGCAAGCGCGTTCGGTTCGATATCGCTAGCGCGCTGTTTTCCCGCGGGAGTTTTCAACTCGTTGCAATGGTATGGAAGATGCTACCCAGACTCTCGCGACTTTTTGTGCGCAGCGCATGGTGAGATCGATGAACTTCGCGACTTGTGTATTGCAGGCTTGTTCCAACCGCGATTCTTGTCGCCGGTAACGCAATGGACTTCTGGCTTCGCCTGTCTGGCCTGATCGACACTTTGAACCGGCGCGTGGGTGTCTGCGCGAGCTGGCTGATTCTGGCCATGACGATCATCAGCGCGCTGAACGCCGTCACGCGCAAGTTCCTGAATCTGAGTTCCAACGCATTCCTCGAAATCCAGTGGTATCTGTTCGCGGCCGTGTTCCTGCTTGTCGCGGGGTACACGCTGCTCGGCAACGAACACGTGCGTGTCGATATCGTCAACACCCACCTGCGCACAAGGGTGCGCATAGGGATCGAGATCCTCGGCACCTTGTTTTTCCTGTTCCCGTTCACGCTGATGGTGCTGTGGTACGGATGGCCTTACTTCGTCGTGTCTTTCGCCAGTCGTGAAATCTCGCTGAATGCCGGAGGCCTGATCCTGTGGCCGGTGAAATTATTGATCCCGGCCGGTTTCCTGCTGTTGTTTCTGCAGGGTGTGTCGCAGTTCATCAAGCTCGTCGCGGCGCTGGGAGGCCGCCTGGACCCTGAACCGCTGATCGAGCGGCACAGTCCGCAGGAGGACGAGGTGAACGCGTTGCTGCGCAAGCAATCCGGTGGCGGGAGTGCGAGTTGATCCAGTGGCTGGTGGAATTCATCGGACCGCTGATGTTCGCGGGACTGGTCGCCTTTTTGCTGCTGGGTTACCCGGTCGCGTTCGCGCTGGCGGCAATCGGCCTGTTGTTCGGCCTCCTCGGCATCGAACTGGGACTGTTGCATCCGAGTCTGCTGCAGGCGTTGCCGCAGCGGATCTACGGGATCATGCAGAACGACACGCTGCTGGCGATTCCGTTCTTCACATTCATGGGTCTGGTGCTCGAGCGCAGCGGCATGGCCGAGGATCTGCTCGAAACCCTTGGGCAGCTGTTCGGCCCGCTGCGCGGCGGTCTCGCCTACGCGGTGATTTTCGTAGGGGCGTTGCTCGCTGCCACCACCGGCGTGGTTGCAGCCTCCGTCATCGCCATGGGACTCATTTCGCTGCCGATCATGCTGCGCTACGGTTACGACAAACGCCTGGCGACTGGCGTGATCGCCGCGTCGGGAACGCTGGCGCAGATCATCCCGCCATCGCTGGTGCTGATCGTGATGGCCGATCAGCTCGGCAAGTCCATCGGCGATCTGTATCGCGGCGCCCTGCTGCCGGGACTGATGCTTACCGGGATGTATGCGGTGTATGTGCTGGTCGTAAGCATGGTGCGTCCCGGAGCGGCCCCCGCGCTGCCGCTGTCTGCACGCACGCTGCATGGCGCGCAGCTTCTGCGGCGTGCGCTGCTGTCGATGATTCCGCCGGTCCTGCTGATCTTCCTGGTCCTGGGGACGATATTCCTCGGTGTGGCGACACCGACCGAAGGCGGAGCGATGGGAGCATGCGGCGCATTGGTGCTGGCGGCGCTGCGGCGGCGGTTGACGATGTCGATATTGCGCCAGTCGATGGACACGACAGCGAAGCTCTCCTGTTTTGTCATGTTCATCCTCATCGGCTCGACCGTGTTCGGGCTGGTATTCCGCGGCGTCAACGGCGACCTCTGGGTCGAGCACCTGCTTACCGCGCTGCCGGGCGGGGCGATCGGTTTTCTGATCGCGGTCAACGTGATGGTGTTTCTGCTGGCGTTTTTCCTCGACTACTTCGAACTCGCCTTCATCATCGTCCCGCTGCTGGCACCGGTGGCGGACAAGCTGGGTATCGACCTGGTGTGGTTCGGCGTGCTGCTCAGCGTGAACATGCAGACCTCTTTCCTGCATCCTCCCTTCGGCTTCGCCTTGTTCTATCTTCGCAGCGTAGCGCCGCGCGAAGTCAGGACTGCGGACATCTACCGTGGCGCGATTCCGTTTGTCTGCATCCAGTTGCTGATGGTCGGGCTGCTGATCGCGTTTCCGCAACTGGGCGCGGTCGCACACCGGGACCTGGGTGCGGACAGCGCGATGCGTCTGGAGATTCCAGTCAGCGACGACTTCGATTCGGCACCTGCGATCTTCGAAGCGCGGCCCGAGGATTTCGAGAACTACGGCCGTGGCGCCACGGCGAGCGCGACTGAACCGGAAAGCAAATGATGGACAGACGATCGTTTCTCAAGCAGGCGTCGACCGGCGCAGCCGCAGCCGGGGCAACGCTGGCAGCGCCGGCCATTGCCCAGTCCGAACCCGCAGTGCGATGGCGCATGGCGTCGAGTTTTCCGAAGAGCCTCGACAACATATTCGGCGGTGCGGAAACGCTGGCAGCGCGGCTGCGCGCGCTGACCGGCGGCAAATTCGAGATTCGAATATTTGCGGCGGGCGAACTGGTGCCCGGCTTCGAGGTCCTGAACGCCTGCGAGCAGGGTACGGTCGAGTGCGGACAGACGCAGGGTTACTATTTCATCGGCAAGAACAAGGCCTTCGCCTTCGACAGCGCGCTGCCCTTCGGCCTGACCTCGCGCATGCACAACGCCTGGCTTTACTTCGGCGGCGGCCTGGAACTCGTGCGCGAGCTGTACCGCGAGCACAACACGATTCTTTTTCCGGCCGGCAACACCGGCGCGCAGATGGGCGGCTGGTGGCGCAGCGAGTTCGGCAGCGTGGCCGATCTCAAGGGCAGGAAAGTGCGCATACCGGGCATTGCGAGCGAGATCATGGCGCGGCTCGGCGCGGTGCCACAGGCCATTCCCGGCAGCGATATCTATCCGGCGCTGGAGAAGGGCACCATCGATGCCGCCGAATGGGTCGGCCCCTACGACGACGAAAAACTCGGCTTTTACCGCGTGGCGCCGCACTACTATTTTCCAGGCTGGTGGGAAGGCTGTTCCGGCCTGTCGTTCATCGTCAATCTGAAGGAATGGGAAAAGCTGCCGCAGTCCTACCGCGAAGCCTTCGAGATGGCGGCCGCCGAGGCCAACGTGCGCATGGTTGCCGCCTACGATGCAAAGAATCCGCCGGCGCTCGCGCGCCTCGTGCAGCAAGGCGTAAAGCTGCACCCCTTTCCGAAGGACGTCATGGTCGCCGCGATCAAGGCCGCGCATGACATTTACGACGAAGAGGCGGCGGCGAATCCGGTGTTTCGCCGCTTTTACCAATCGTGGAAGGCGTTTCGCTATGCGCAGTATCAGTGGTTCCGCATCGCAGAGGCGCCGTTCAGCAATTTCATGGCAGGCCAACGCCTGCCCTATAAATGATTTCACGGCGGGCCAGCGCCTGCCCTACAAATGATTTCGATCGATGGGAATTCATGCAGGGGCGCGCGCTCATGTTCGCGCCCGGGCAATGCGGCGGAGACGAAGCGAGTGAGTGCTCCGCTCACGGGTAAGGGTGAACGGCGCGACGTCGCGACAGCCCGGGGAAAGCCCGGCGTTGCGGATCGCAACCGCTCCGCTCTGGATTGGCCTGCAGCATTCGAAGGGGCCATTTTGTCATCGTAACTTGCAAGGGAGGTCTCGCAGCCATGCCGAAACTCAGCATCAACGGTCAAAGTTATTTCACCGATTCGCCGCCCGATACGCCGCTCCTGTGGGTCATCCGCGAGGATTTGAGACTCACGGGCACCAAGTTCGGATGCGGAATGGGACTGTGCGGTTCCTGTACCGTGCATGTCGACGGGCAGCCCGTGCGCTCGTGCCAGGTCAAGGTCGGTGATGTGGAAAACGCGCTCGTCACCACCATCGAGGGGCTCGATCCGGCGGATGCGCATCCGGTGCAGAAAGCCTGGATCGAAGCGCAGGTTCCGCAATGCGGCTACTGTCAGTCCGGCCAGATCATGCAGGCGGCCGCGCTGCTTGCCGTCAATCCCAATCCCACCCGCGAGGAAATCGTGTCGCACATGAACGGCAACCTGTGCCGCTGCGCCACGTACTCGCGGATCGTCGGCGCCGTGCATCGCGCCGCCGAGATGATGAAGGAGGGCGCCAATCATGTTTAAACCAATCACGGCTGAGACAAAACAGCAGGCCATGACGCGGCGCGAATTCCTGGTCCGCTCCACGGTAATCGCCGGCAGCGGCTTTTTCAGCATCGGCATGCCGGGACTGCTTGCCGGCAAGAATGCCGAAGCGGCGATGGCCACACCGGCCTACACGCCGGCGATCTGGTTCACCATCACGCCGGACGGCAAGACCACAATGCACATCGTCAAGGCCGAGATGGGCCAGCATATCGGCACGGGCCTGGCACAGGTGATTGCCGAGGAGCTGGAAGTCAGATGGGAGGACGTGCGCCTCGACGCGCCGCTAGAGAGCGTGGAGAATTTCTCGATCTACGGCCTCGCGTACACCGTCAACAGCGGCAGCGTGACCACCGAGTTCGATCGCATCGCGCGCGCAGGCGCCGCGGGTCGCATCGCGCTGGTGGAAGCGGGCGCCAGCGTGCTCAACGCCAAGCTTGCCGACTGCTTTGCGGAATCGGGCCGCGTGATCGACAAAGCCTCCGGCCGATCGGCGGGCTACGGCGAGATCCTGCAGAAGGTGAAGATCGACCGCAAGTTTGCCTACCCGGACGATCTCAAGGGCATCACGCTCAAGGATCCCAGCCAGTACAAGATCATCGGCAAGTCGTTTGCCGCGCTGGACATTCCGCCGAAGACCAATGGCCAGGCCAAGTACGGCATCGACGTCTTCCTGCCGAACATGGCCTACGGCGCGCTGGTCATGCCACGCAGCCGTTATGCGGCAAAGGTGTTGAGCGTCGACGATTCGGAAGCGAAAAAGATTCCGGGCTTCATCAAGGCGGTCAGGATCGACGACTCGATGGGAAAATGCACGGGCTGGGTGGTTGCCGTTGCCGACAAGTTTCCGACCGCGATGAAGGCAGCCAAGGCGCTGAAAGTGAAATGGGAC
Organism: Betaproteobacteria bacterium; assembly: GCA_016194905.1. Lineage (NCBI taxonomy): Bacteria > Pseudomonadati > Pseudomonadota > Betaproteobacteria > Betaproteobacteria bacterium. The sequence goes on along the minus strand of JACQAP010000031.1, from coordinate 108,394 downwards.
GCGGGTCCTTACGCGAGCCTCGGCTCGGCGGAACTGCTCGAACAATACAAGCAGCTTTCGAAGGACGAGAAGCAGAGCGCAGCGTGGGTGCTGGAAGGCGATGTCGACCAGGGTTTCGGCAATGCTGAGAAAGTGATGGAGGTGGAATACACCACCGACATGGTATGCCACGCCACCATGGAGCCGCTGAACGCCACGGTGCAGCAGACCAACGGCGAATGGCATGTCCACATCGGTACGCAGAGCACGTCTTTTGCGCGCATGACCTTGACGGCCTACCTTGCCAAAGTGCTGAAGAAGAAACCGGAGGATCTCAAGGTATTCGTGCACCAGTATCTGGTGGGCGGCGGTTTCGGCGGCAAGCAGGACTACGACGACATCCTGGCGGCGGCCTATTGCGTCAAGGAAACCGGCCGCCCGGTCAAGCTGATCCATACGCGCGAAACCAATTTCGCAACCAGCTTCGCGCGCACGCCGACGTATCACAAGGTCAAGGCGGGCATCAAGAACGGCGAACTGGTGGCGATGAACCAGGACATCGTATGCGGCTGGATGGGCGCGCGCTTCGGCGTCGGTAAGAAGTATGGGTCCGACTGGCTGCAACTCGATTCCTGGGATGCAAAGAAGCAGGACATCGACCAGTGGTCCATCGGCGGCAGCGATCACTGGTATTACGTGAAGAACCACCGCGTGCGCGCCTGGAACCACGAGGCGACCACCTGGGCGGTGCAGGCCAGCGCGCTGCGCACGGTGTCCAATTCCTACAACATTTTCGTCGTCGAGTCCTTCATGGACGAGGTGGCGTTGGCGGCGGGGCGCGATCCGCTCGAGTTCCGGCTGTCGATGTTGAACGGCAAAGGCGGCAATCGCGGCATTCCCAACACCGGCTATCCGGCTGGAACCGGTTCCGATTACTACATGGACCAGCTCTGGATTTCCCTGCCCTGGACGAAGGAAGGGTCCTGGCCGGTCTATGAGTCGGGCACGGTCGGCGGCGCGCTACGGCTCGCCAATTGTCTGCGGGTGGCGGCCGGCAAGTCGGGTTACGGCACCAAGAAGCTTCCACCCAATACCGGCATGGGCATCGCGGTCACTGCCGCGGAGGAACGCCAGAGCCCGACCTGGGTGGCAGGCGTGGCGGAAGTCACCGTCGATCCGGTGACCGGCAAGTTCAGCATCAACAAAATTACCATCGCCATGGATCCCGGCATCGCGGTCAATCCGAGGAACATCGAGGCGCAGATCCGCGGATCGGCGCTCTGGGGTGCGAGCCAGATCATGTCCGAAAAGTTGACGCTGAAGAACGGCAGCTTCGAGCAGAGCAATTTTCACGAGTACGTGCCGATCCGGCTGGCACAGGTTCCGGAGATCGATGTCACAATCATCCAGTCGAACCATCATCCGAGCGGTGTGGGCGAACCGGCATCCACGATCGTGGCGCCGGCGGTGGCAAACGCAATCGCCAATGCGGTGGGTGCGCGCGTGAGGCATATGCCGATTTCACCTGAAGCAGTGCTTGCGGCGATGAAGAGCAAGGCTTGATGCGTTGAAACGTGTCCGGGTTCCGCTGCGTTCTTCGTCGCGGGACCCGTGATTTCTTTGGCTGCAGACGGCCGCTCTTTGGACCCGCACAAGCAGGAGCCGGAGCAAGATGTCCGACGACATTCTTTCTTTCACCGCCGTCGAACTGACGGAGCACTATCGCAGCAAAAAACTGTCGCCCGTCGAAACGACACGGGCGGCGCTCGATCGCATCGCCAGGCTGAATCCGGTTTACAACGCTTTCGTGATGGTGGACGAGGCGCGCGCGATGAAAGATGCGCGTGCTTCCGAAGCGCGCTGGCAGCGCGGCGCACCGGCCGGCAGCGTGGACGGCGTTCCCGCCACGGTGAAGGACCTTATCGTGACCGAGGGTTGGCCGACGCTGCGCGGCTCGCGCACCATCGATCCGAATCAGCCGTGGACCGAAGACGGGCCGCCGGTGGCGCGCATGAAGGAACAGGGCGCGGTGTTTCTCGGCAAGACCACCACGCCGGAATTCGGCTGGAAGGGCGTGACCGACAGTCCGCTCACGGGCGTCACCGTCAATCCGTGGAATAGAAGCCTGACTCCCGGCGGCAGCAGCGGCGGCGCTGCGGTGGCCGCCGCGTTGGGCATGGGGTGTCTGCACATCGCCACCGACGGCGGCGGCTCGATTCGCATCCCCGCAGGTTTTTGCGGATTGTTCGGGTTCAAGCCGACTTTCGGCATCGTGCCCGTTCATCCGCATTCGCCGGCCGGCACGCTCTGGCATCAGGGGCCGATCGCACGGACGGTGGAGGATGCGGCGCTGATGCTGGGCGTGATCGCGCGACCGGACGCGCGCGACTGGTACCAGGCGCCGTCGCTTGACATCGATTACCGCGAGGGACTCGATGACGGCGTCAAAGGGTTGCGCATCGCATACAGCCGCACGCTGGGTTATGCCCGGGTCGATCCGGATGTTGCCGAGAGGGTGGAACGCGGCGCACGATTGTTCGAATCGCTGGGCGCCAGGGTCGAGGACGTCGATCTCAGACTGGACGACCCCATCGAGATCATGCAACCGCTATGGGCGGTGGCGCTTGCGCTGGCGATCGCGCCGATGAGCGCGGACCAGCGGTCGTTGCTCGATCCGCCGCTGCTCGCGCTGGCCGAATCGGGATTCAGCCTCGATGCGCTCGCCTATCGCAAGCTCGAGCGCGCGCGCGAAGCATTCGCCAGGCGAATGTGTCTGCTGCACCAGACTTACGATCTGCTGCTTACTCCGCAACTCGCCGTGACCGCGTTCGAGGCCGGGCACGAAGTGCCGCCGGGTTCCGATCGCACCCACTGGTGGGAATGGTCACCGTTCACTTATCCGTTCAATCTGTCGCAGCAGCCGGCGGCGGCCGTGCCCTGCGGATTTACCGACGACGGATTGCCGGTCGCCCTGCAACTGGTAGGCAATAAATTCGCCGACGCACTGGTTCTGCGTGTGGCGCGCGCCTACGAACAGACGCAGCCGTTCATCATGCCCAAGGCCGCTGCGGCCGTTCTGTCCAGACAAATGGCGGCGGGTCGGACATCAAAGTAGGGCGATTATTCCCTATTTGATTTTTGCCCTTCAGGGGTACAAAGTCGGACGCGAGAGGCCGGTTTTCTTATCTGTACTCTTTCACGGTTCCTTTCTGAGATAAAATTCTCAGTTGGGAGATTCTTTGGATGGGCAAGCGCAGAAACAGAGGTAAGCCGCCAAGGTCGCCAAAGCCGATCTCAGTCCCTATTTCTCCCGCCCCGCCGCTCCCACTGGTGGGCGCCCCTAGCCGGGAATCTCGCCTCATGTCCTTACTCAAACGGCTCTTTGAGAGCATCTACACCATGCTCGTTATCACCCTCATTTCTGGGCGCTCTCGCAATTAGCGGGAGGTTCAGTGTGACTGCTACCCAATTGCTTCTGCTCGCGGCATGGTTAGTAGCAATATTTGGGCTACGACACAAACCAACTCCCGTCATTATTGTTATCGGAGCCATGTTGGCAGGAGCGTTAGTCCTTCTCGCATTTTATTTTAGACCGGACGTTATTCCAGCGTATTCGGGCGTCTTAACACCAAAATCCACGCTGATATTTTCGGCTGGGAATACTGATGCTTCCGCAATACCTAAATTGCAAATCGGCACATCTAATGCCATATACGGCTCTAAAGAAATAGGAAGAGAGAGCCCAATGGGGACTATTCTATTTCCAGTTCTAGGCGAGAGACAATTCAAAATCGAATCCATAGATGGGAAAATGAAAGTGTCCGTTCAAATTGCTGACGATAGTGGCAACATAATCGCAGAATTGATTAGAAACGAATGGAAAATAGCACCCCAACCTAAAACATGGGATCGAAATTACACCGATGATGCTCTTGAGGTCAAAGATTCTTCCGGCGCCGTCGTGCTCCAAGTTAAGGTAATGCCTGATCGCATTCAGCTTCAAGGTATATGGTGGATAGATATGGGGCTGCCTAATGGAATTCTGCGGTTAATTATGCAAGGCAACCCAACAATTGGGGGCCAATTAAACATCGTGCCAAAATTATTTAAGGGAACTCTCCCTGCAATAGACCCGATGTTTGTCTATCCAGGCGATCAACATCTTGGAGAGCTTCGACATGGCTAAAAGAGAAAGTCAAGTAAGGAATAATCGCTCAAAGTAGCTTTGGCCCGAAAAGAGAACCCTGAGTTCCAACGCAGGGAATCGGCGACGGACGCGGTTGTGCTGTTAGCAGTATATTAGGCGGCAAAACATGGGGAGAGCCATCATGACCGCCAGTGCCGTTCGCGCCGAAGTCGATCGGGAAACGCCTTACGCCCGCCGCGCCCGTTACCTCACCAACGAAAACGGCTTCGCCTTCTCCTGGCCCGCGGTGCCGATTCACCAGTTTCTCGCCGAGCGCGATCGCGCTATCGATGCCGGGTCGCCGACCGGGCTGATCGCGCTGGACATCTCCGCCGACCTTTGCACGAAATATCCCGCTACCACGCCGACGCTGCTGTGCCGCTATGTGAAGATCCGCGCCACGGAGCAATTGCGCACGGCCTTTGCCGCGTCGGGTGAAATTTACTACGTCATGTCGGGCAGCGGAGAAAGCCGCAACGGCAATGACGTCATCGACTGGACGAGTGGCGACGTATTCTGTTTCCCGGGAGGCGGGGAAACTTTGCATCGCGCAGGCGGCGGAAACTGTCTGCTGTTCGCGGTAACCAACGAGCCGCTGCTGGCCTTCGAGCGGCTGCGTGCGCCGCTGCCGGGACAAGCGGTGGTCGAGACCACGCACTGGCCCGCCGCGGAAATCGAGCGCCGCTTCCAGGAAGTCTGGTGCCGTCTTGCGAGCGCAAATACCACGGGTGACTCGGTGCAATTTTCCACCGCTGCGCTGGAGCCGAGCTCCAACACCATCCCCACCATCAACACCGCCATCAATACGCTGGCGCCGGGTTGCGATCAACGCCCGCATCGCCACAACGGCGCCGCCGTGACGCTGGCGATCCAGGGAGAAGGCATTCACTCGATGATCGACGGCAAGCGCGTGGACTGGTCCACCGGCGCGGCGCAGATCACGCCGGCCACGCTGCTGCACTCCCATCACGGCCGCGGCACCCAGCGCATGCGCTCCTTCGTCGTCCAGGACGAAGGCCTGCATCATTACACGCGCACGCCGGGATTCAGTTTTGAGTAAAACCGTAACGGCGTGATGAAGTAATGAAGTCCCATAGCCCGGCTTGAGGAGAAATGGTCATGACCGAAGGAAGGCGAGTGCTCATTCCGACAATGCCGTTCGCGATGCTGCCCACCTGTCCGGAACACAGGGTTTCACGGCGCGAAGTATTGAAAATGTCCCTGGCGATGGGAGCGGTCGGTCTCGCCACGCCCTTGCTTGCGGCCGAGAAGGACAGCCCGGGATTCGATCCGAATGGACCGATGCCCACGCCCGATCAGATTCTCGGTCCGTTTTATCCGGTGCAAAAACCCGCCGATGGCGGCGCCGATCTCACGCGGCTCAAGGGCCGGGCGGGACAGGCGCAAGGGCAGGTGATCTACGTCACCGGAAGGGTATTGAGCTTGCGCGGCGAGCCGTGTCCGGGCGTGAAACTGGAGATTTGGCAAGCCAACGGCGCCGGCCGCTACACGCATCCGCACGATCGCAATCCTGCAGCGCTCGATCCGAACTTCGATGGTTACGCGAACGTGATCACCGACTCCGAAGGACGCTATCGCTACAGAACGGTCAAGCCCGGCGCTTATCCGGTCGTGGCCGACTACTGGAGGCCGCCGCACATCCACTACGACGTAACCGGCAAGGTCAACCGGCTGATCACGCAAATGTACTTCCCGGATGAGCCGCTGAACCAGAAGGATCCGCTGCTGCAACAATCCTGGGCGAAGAACAGTCTGATCGCCCAGGTCCTGCCGCCGACGGCGAACGAAGAGCCAGATTCAACACTCGTCATCTGGAACATCGTTCTGATACAGGGATGATCGGAAATCGGAAGCCACAGTCAGGGAGGAGGTAAAGAACATGGCTGACCCGGTTACGCTGCTGGTTGGAACGCGCAAAGGCGCATTCATTTTCCGCGCGAATGTGGCGCGAACGAAGTGGCATCTCGAAGGCCCGCATTTCCTCGGCAACATCGTCAATCACCTGATGGCGGATCCGCGCGACGGGCGCACGCTGCTGATGGCCGCGAAGACCGGCCATCTCGGACCGACGGTGTTTCGTTCGCAGGACGGCGGCAAAACCTGGACCGAGGCGAAGCAACCCCCCTCGTTCAGAAAGGCCCCGAGCGGAGAAGAAGGGCGCGCGGTGGAAAGCGTGTTCTGGCTTTCGCCCGCGCATGCTTCCGAACCCGGCGTCTGGTATGCGGGGACTTCGCCGCCGGGCCTGTTCCGGTCTGTCGACGGCGGCGTCACCTGGCAGGAAATCTCCGGGTTCAACGACGGCCTGGTTCTGCAGATAAAACACGCCATCGTCCCGGGGCCGGATGGCGCGCAGGTGCATTCGATCTGTGTCGACCCCACTGATGCGCGGCACCTCTATATCGGGATATCGATAGGCGGTGTTTTCGAGAGCATGGATGGGGGAGACGCGTGGCGTCCGCTGAACAAGGGCGTCGCGGCGGATTTCCTGCCGGATCCGAATGTCGAATACGGCCACGACCCGCACACGTTTGCGCTGCACCCGCGCAATCCGCAACGGCTCTATCAGCAAAACCATTGCGGCATCTATCGTCTGGATCGCCCGGGCACGGAGTGGAAAAGAATTGGTCTGAACATGCCGAAGGAGGTCGGCGACATCGGCTTTCCGATCGTCCTGCATCCGCGCGATCCGGACTGCGTCTTGGTATTCCCGATGGACGGCACCGAAGTCTGGCCGCGTACCAGCCCGGATGGTCGTCCCGCGGTTTTCCGCACGCGCGACGGCGGCGCTTCCTGGCAGCGCCTCGACAACGGGATGCCGAAGCAGCATGCATGGTGGACGGTGAAGCGGCAGGCAATGTGTGCCGATCGGGCCGATCCGGCCGGAATCTATTTCGGCACAACGAGCGGAGAGATCTGGGCCAGCGCCGACGAGGGAGAAAGCTGGTTGCGCGTCGCGGAGCACCTGCCGCACATCTACTCGGTTACCGTCGCTTGATCCGCGTCCTGATTCCAAGCCCGCTTTTTTCCTATACTGGCGGTCAGCGGCAAGTCGAAGCCGAAGGCGAATCGCTGGCCAGGCTGCTGGAAATGCTGGAAGCGCGCTACCCCGGCCTGCGTCACCGCATCGTGGACGAGCAGGACCGCATCCGCAAGCACATCCGCTTTTTCGTCAACGGCGAAATGGCCGAGCGACTTGACCGGGCCCTTGGTTCCGGAGACGAAGTGATGATCGTCGCCGCGCTCAGCGGCGGCTAAGCGGTTCCCCCGTTACGCGCACGCCGGCGTCGTCCTCAAGCGACAGCCGTTGGTGTCGCAATACTGTCTTGGAACTTAGCTAACGTTCGTCCTGTCACACCGGCAAATCGGAGGACAGAATGAACAAGCAGGAATTTCTGAAAAACGCGATCAGAACGATCGCGCAACGCGCCGGCGTCGAACGGCCGGTATTTCACCTTACGTCGGTGTCGCAGGATTCGGCCGGCGTATTCATCATGCAGACGACGTGGCCCGAAGGCAGGCTGATCTGCGAAAAGATCGCATATGCCGTAGCCGGGTTTCCGAAAGAGCCTTACACGAGTTGCGTTGCGCTGTTGCCGGATCTGGTCGACGAGATCATCCGGGCCGCGCAGAAAGGCAATGATGAGCCGCGTGATGCCGTAAGCGCGAAGATGAATCGGCTTTGAATTCAGGTTTGGAAAGGCGTCGTCGGTGCGCGCTCGCGGGCTGGCCAAGAATCTGGGCGAGCCGCTACACGGATACCGATCGCGGTTCGCGTTTTGTCAGGTCTGTCGCAGGGGCCGTAAATCGTGCGGTCCTGCGCGCGCCCCACAATCGTTCGCACAAGACAACGCGGCGGCGTTGACCCAGGATCGGCCTAGCGCTGCACATGCGCTTTCGGTCCGAGCAAGGCTTCGCGAAACCGGTTCTTGAGATGAGTGCCGTCGCGCGGCGGCAATACCAGCGGAAGCTTGTCGGCGGCGATCTTGATCTGTGCGAACAGCGGGCCTTGAGCGCGATGGATGTCTTCGCGTAACGCGGCAATCTGATCCATCGTGGTAATCATCGCCGACGACGGGAAACCACAGGCCTTCGCGGCGGCGGCGAGATCGACGCCGAACGCCGTATGCGTGGGCTGCATGCCGGTTTCGCCATAGCGTTCGTTGTCGAGCACGACGACCGCAAGATTGCGCGGGCGTCGCACGCCGACGGTGGCCAGCGATCCCATTCCCATCAGCAATTCCCCGTCTCCCGTGAGCACGAGAACGCGCCGATCCGGCTGTGCCAGAGCCAGTCCAAGTCCGATTGCCGCGGCGCCACCCATGCCGCCCCACAGCGGAAATGTCAGTGGATGATCGCCTGCATCGGTCGCGTCCCATGCCGGCGCGCCCAGTCCCGCGACGACCAGCAAGTCGCCGCGATCGGCGAGCAGCGTCCTCACGACGGTACGTCGTTCCAGCTTCGGTGCCTTGTCCGATGATCCGGTTGCGGGCATGATCCGTAGTCGACAGTGATCAGTTATCGAAGGTTTTTGCGCCCAGCAGCCGTTGTCCTATCAGCACGGCGGTCGGGCGCAACGTGTTGTAGGCGATGCGCAGCGCGCCTTCCGCGAGCGGCACGATGTCTTCTTCCCGATCGGCGCGATTCACCAGCACGCCCATTTCTTCGAGCACCGGCTGGGTGGCCTGTCCCATGGGCACCTGCCAGGGGTTGAATTCCGCCCAGTCGCCACGCATGGTCACCAGCATCGTCAGCGGTATCTGGCACACGGACAGCATCGACAGCATGTTGATGCAATTGCCCACGCCGCTCGACTGCATCAGCAACACGCTTTTGTCGCCGCCGAGCCACGCACCGACCGCGAGTGCTATGCCTTCTTCTTCGGTGGTAAGCCGGACTGCGCGCAACTCGTTGTCCGCTTCGCACAGTTTGATGAGCGCCGTATGGCCGGCATCAGGTACGAAACTGACTTGGTGGATATTCTGCTGCTTGAGCAGGCGGTGCAGTTCCTGGCTCCAGTTCGCGGCCATGATCCCGATGGAGGGTAGGTAGGGTCGGAGGACAAACGCGATTTGGCCACAGCCGGCTGGCTGCGGCAAGGATTGCGATCACCGATTATGAAATGCAGGGCTGGATTTCCCGTTCAGAAACGATAGGCAATGCCGGCGTTGATGGCCCAGTTGGCGCGATCCTGCACGATCGGCGAATCGCCGGCGTCGCCCTGCAGCCGCCGCACGCTGGCACCCCAGGGAATCAGCCAATGCTCGGACAGGTTCACCGAGCCGAGCAACCCGAGTTGCATGTAGCGCAGACCGGAACCCGCGTTGTATGCCGGCAGGCCGGTGACGGTCGATTGCTGCGGCGTGATGCCGAAGTAACTCTGCGTGGATTTGCCGTTGGCCCAGGTGAGCTGGCAGAACACGCCGGCTTCGACACCCCAGCGCGAGAAAATGCCGGCGGTCACGCGCAGGTCCGCCTGTGCACCCTGATCCGAGTCGATGCTCTGCCGGTAGCGAACGAGCGCATTCAGCGGCACTGCACCGATCTTCCAGTCGGCTTCGGCGTGCACGCCGACCGACGCACCGGGATCGAGATCGTCGAAGCGATGGTCTTTCAGAAAAGCGGAATCATCGGTGACACGCCCATCCTCGTACGCCACTTGCGCACCGAACACCCACGCGCCATATGGCCCGGTGCGCCATCCGCCTTCAAGCATGCCCTGGGTAGTGCGCGCGAACAGATGATCGCCGTACAGCCGAAGATAGGGAATGAGTTCCCCGCGACTGCTGTCCGCCCCTTCATAGGCCGGCCGGACGCGTACACCGATGCCGATATATTTTTCGTCGTCGGCCGTCTGCGCAGAGGCCTGGGAAGCGAGGCAAGTGGCGATGCCGGCGGAAAGAAGCAGAAGTTTGCGCATGGTCGACTTCGCAGATGGGCTATGACGAGAGACTAGCCGACGGCTCGCAAAGTTCCGTTAGAGCATCTCTAACGGTACTGGCGCTTTCGGCGGCGGAAACAACCGATCGAGTTCGGCAAGTTGTTCAACGGACAGATCGTGATCCAGCGCGCCGAGGTTTTCCTTCACGCGCTCGCGGCGGCCGGTTTTCGGAATCGCGATAATGTCGCCTTTCGCCATCAACCAGGCGAGGGCTGCCTGCACCGGGGTCATGCCGTGGCGTTTGCTGAAATCGGTGAGCTTCGGATTGCTCAGCAGTCGCGACTGTTCTATCGGCGAATACGCCATGACCGGGATGCGTTTCTCGCGAAGCCACGGCAGCAAATCCCACTCGATGCCGCGCCGTGTTAGGTTGTAGAGCAGCTGGTTCGTGGCTACGGCTTCGCCGCCGGGTAACGAGAATAATTCCTGCATGTCGTCGAGATCCATGTTGCTGACGCCGTAATAACGGATCTTGCCGGCTTTTTGCAGGGCCATGAAGCCTTCGATGGTTTCGCTGAAAGGGATGTTTCCGCGCCAGTGGAGCAGATAGAGATCGATACGGTTGGTGCGCATGCGTGTGAGACTGCGTTCGCATGCGGCGATGGTGCCTTTGCGCGAGGCGTTGTGCGGGTAGACCTTGCTGACGAGGAAAGCCTGGTCGCGCCGGCCGGCTATCGCCTCGCCGACCAGTTCTTCGGCTTTGCCTTCGCCGTACATCTCGGCCGTATCGATCAGTTTGAAGCCGAGATCGAGACCGAGCTGCAGCGTGGAAATCTCTTCCGCGCGGGTCTCGCGTTTTTCGCCCATGTACCAGGTGCCCTGGCCGAGCGCCGGGAGTTTTTCCCCGGACGGCAGCGTAAGGATCTTCATCTTTTTTTCTTGCACTCCTCTTCCCGAACAAGTCGGAAGCATTGCTCTGGCTGGGAATCAGCCGCCCGGAGGGGCCTCCGTCAACTTCATGATGATGTCGGCGTACCAGGCGCAATTCAGGTTCAGCCGTTCGTCTTCCGTGACATCGCGGTTGTTCACGTCCATCCGCGACGTGTGAACCCCGAGCAGCAGCCACGACAGGTCTCCACGGCCGGAATGCCGCGACGCCGCCCGGGCGACGACCGGCGCCCCGCTCGCGCCTCGATGCATTCGCGCATCCGTCAGGAAATATCCCTCGCCCTGGAAGCGCAGGCCGAACGAGGTCGCGATGATCGCCTGTCGTGCCACGGGCAGGTGATGCAGCGTGTCCTGGAATCCAAGCGGAAAGCCGACAATGAGGACCGACGTCCCCACCTCGATCTCGTCGAGCTGTCTGACCAGGTGATCGGGGGTAAACGCCTTCAGTGAAAGTGTCGCGGGAAGCGCCGGACGGTCCAGCTCCACGACCGCGACATCGACTTCGCCTGCCGAATCGATGCCCTCGCGCCACACCGATTTTCCGTCCCTGAACAGCGGAATCATGAACCGCTTGACCTGGACGGCGTTGTCGGGGTCCACATGCAGCTCGATCAGAAGACTGTCCGGATGATGATCGCCGGCCTCGTCCTTCAGCACATGCCGGGCGGTCACCAGGTACAACCGAGCATCGCGTTCGAAAAAGAAACCGGTGGCATTGGTTTTCTCTTTCTTGTTCAGTACGGTTGTGACGCGCGTTACGGCCAGCAACAGCGACTCGATCAAGTTATCCTCCCAAAATGGCGCCAAGTGCGCCGCCGAGTCCGGTCAGGATGATCGGCGGGGTCCGATATAATCTCTCAAAAGCGCCGGTCATGTCGCTTGATCGGTACCGTTGATTGCGTCGATGCGCATCTTCTGCGATGCCCGCTCGCCGGGCAAAGTTCCCCCGGGGGCTCCGCGGACCGTGAACAATGGTTCCGGATTCCCGTTGTCGCTGCCGCAGCCGTGTGATAATTTTCATCCGCCTGTATTCCAGACCGCCGACATGCAGAACCGACTGAAAATCCAATGGCTGCTCGCCGTGGCGGCCGTCGTGTGCATCGGATCGGGCGTTTACTACGCCGATCTGCTGAGATCTGCCTTCCTGCGCAACCCGATCCCACGGTCGGCGGAGTCGATTGCCAGGGGGCGGCAGCTTTTCGTGAAGGATTGCGCCGTGTGTCACGGCGCCGAAGGACGGGGCGATGGCGTAGCGGCCGCGGCTCTGCCGCAACGACCCGACGATCTGAGCAGGCTTGCGCCGCCGCCGGTATTTCCGGATGGCGTGGTCGCCTACCGGATCATCAACGGCGTGAAGATGATGCCCGCTTTCAAAGCTACGCTGAGCGAAAACGAAATCTGGGACCTGCTCAATTTCATTCGCTCGCTCGCGAAGCGGTGACTGGTGACTAATGATTGGTGACTGGCTTGAAGCTTCCGGTTTAACCAATCACCAATCGCCTGTCGCCAATCACCGATTTTCAGTCACGGCCTTACGAAGAACGATCCAGTCTGCTCTCCATCGCGGCTCAGCGATTCCACCCTGGCGGTCGAGAAGGCCTGCAGATCTTCGCTCTGGATGCCGAGGAAAATCGGTTCGGCATTTTCGCGATGGATGTTGATCTTGGCGTTGTAGACGGTGCGGGTCGTGCCGTGTTTGTCGACGATGTGATAGCGATTGACCAGGTAGCGGCCGGCGCCGAGGCTCGTTCCCGTGAGGTAGCAGCGGATGTTATCGATACTTCCGCCCGAAATGTTCATGCCATGCAACTGATCGAGGGTCGCGGCCGTGTTCTCGACGAAGTCCAGGGTGTCGTAACGAATTTTCCGCCAGGTCTTTTCTTCGATTATCTCGATCCGGAAGTCACCGAGCAGAATCTGGCCGGGTAATGCACGCTCGATCATGCGCGACAGGTCGATGGTGACCTGGCCGACGATGTAACTGAAGGTGGTCGGGTTCAGGCCCTCGACCTGATGGAACTCGTAGTGTTCGCCGATGTGGAATGCGGCACGCAGTTTCGGCACCCAGGAGCTACGGGCCTTGCGTTGCGCAACGGCATTGTCGGCCAGCACCATCATCATCAGCTTGTACAACTCGATGTTCGCTTCGGGCGTCGTCGCCCGGTTCCATATGTAAAAACCGTCGCCGGTGGTGGTTCGGGCGAAATTGATCTTGATATCTTTTTGCAGGAGCTGTCCGTAGGCGGAATTCACCGAGTAAGCCAGGCTGTTGAGCATGGCCATCTGGTCCAGTGGCGATCGCAGCGTGAACTCCACGGCATCGAGCAGCACCACGGCCCGGCCGCGTACCAGGGACACGCTGTAACGGCGGACCAGGCTGTTGATCAGCTCGATGTCCAGGTCGTACTCGATGCGGAAATTCACGTTGATGATTTCCGGCCTGGCGTCGAAGACGCTGCACACCCGGTCGAACATCTCCGGGACCAGGAACTTCGGCCCGGACAGCACGCCGTTGATGAACTTCACGGTATCCGTCATGCCTTCCCGGTGTGGCGTGTCGGCGTGAATGGCTTCGGGAATGGCGTAGTGGCGGACCGAAAGAAAGCGCAACTCCTGGCCCTTGAACGTCCAGGCGATCACGACATTGTCGCCAAGGTTCCAGAGCGTATAGAGTGCGTCGTCGAGCTTGGAGATCTCCTCGCGCGCCTGCGGCGCCAGACCCTGGGCGCTGTTTTCGTTGGCTGCAAAGGCGTTAATCCAGCTACCGCGTTTCATGGCTCCGTTCCTGACAAGCTCTGGTGTTTTACTGCGTAGCGCATCATCGCATGCCATTTCATGTCAATATCGAACATCGGTCAAGTTCGGGTGACCTGAAGGCGAGTTAGCAGGAACGCGTCATTGCGCTGGCAGTTTCTGCATGCCAGCCGGCGTTTCCCGGGGGTCGGAATGATGGAGGGCTTCTACGATCTGAAGCTTGTGGTGTTGTCCGTGGCGGTGGCCATCCTCGCCTCGTACACCGCTCTCGACCTCGCCGGCCGGGTCAGCACCTCCAGCCAGAGAAAATCCTGGGTCTGGCTTGTCGGCGGCGCGCTTTCCATGGGAACCGGCATATGGTCGATGCACTTCATCGCCATGCTGGCATTCCACCTTCCCATCCAGATCGTCTACGACCTGCCCGTCACCCTGATTTCGATGATCTTCGGAATCGTCGTCTCGGGGGGCGCGCTGTTCATCCTGCGCCGGCCGGTGCTGAGTACGCCGAATCTGACGACGGGCGCGACGCTGATGGGCATCGGCATCTGTGCCATGCACTACACCGGCATGATCGCCATGCGGATGTCTCCGCCCATTCGCTACGATCCGCTGCTCTTCGTCGCTTCCGTGCTGATCGCGATCGGGGCTTCCCTGGTGGCATTGTGGATGGCATACCGGCTGCGAAAGAAATATTCCGCGCTGGCCATCCTGGCCAAGCTCGGCAGCGCGGTCGTGATGGGACTGGCTATCGCGGGCATGCACTACACCGGCATGGCAGCGGCGCAGTTCGCGCCCGACAGCATCTGCCTCGGTGCGGGTTCGGGCGAGGGCATCGGCAGTTCCGCACTCGCGCTCGGCATCGGCGTCATCACGGTCAGCATCATGAGCGTCACCCTGGTCATCTCTTCGCTGGACGCGCATTTTGCGGCGAAGAACGCAAGGCTCGCGGTGTCGCTGCAGATCGCGAACGAGCAACTACGCAACATTGCCCTTTACGACAACCTGACCGGATTACCCAACCGCCTGCTGCTGGAAGATCGCATACAACAGGCGCTGGCCCACGTCGGGCGCACCGGCCGGGCTTTCGGGCTGCTCTTCGTGGATCTCGACAGGTTCAAACCCGTCAACGATTCCTACGGACACCAGATCGGGGACGAGTTGCTGAGGGCGGTGGCCCGGCGGCTCATGAGGAGCATCAGGAAGGAAGACACCGTCGGACGTACCGGGGGCGACGAGTTCCTGATCGTCTTGCACGAGATCTCCAGGGCCGAAGATGCGGCTGTGACCGGCGACAAGATTCTCGGCGAGCTGTCGCGGCCATTTCGCATCGAGGGCAAGGATCTGGAAATTTCGTGCAGTATCGGCATCAGTATCTGTCCCCGCGACGGCATGGATGTCCAGACGCTGGTGGCCAATGCCGATACAGCCATGTATCAGGTGAAGAAGGCCGGACGCAACGGCTATCGCTTCTTCATGCCCGAGGTTCGGGTTCCCCGTACCGGGGGCGTTCAGTAAGCACTCTACGCCAACATGCGTATGGCAGCCGGAGCAGGGCACCGGTTAAGCTGTCTCCATCGTCCTCATCCTATCGGAGAGACGCATGGCCGGCATTCCGATGTACCATCAGGGTTCACGGCAATTGCAGGATCGCCATTCCACCCGCACGCTCGCCGACCGGCTCGTCGAAGTCCTGCCGCCCGGCGATACGGAATCATTCAATTCTCATACTTGAACGACAGCAGCACCCGCGTGCGATACGCGACCACTTTGCCCTTGTCGACTTTCATGTCCATCTTTACGACCTCCGCGATGCGCAGGTCGCGCAGGGACTTTGCCGCAGCCCCCACCGCGTTCATCGCAGCGTCTTCCCAGGATTTTGTGCTTGTGCCGATCACTTCGACAATCTTGTAAATGGGTTCTGCCGCGTTTTTCTTGGCCATGAAACTCTCCTCCGTCGGAAAAGGCGCTTGGTGGACATGGACAACAGCCCCGAATCATCCTACACCCGAACCGGCCCGGTTTTCCATCCCGGAATCCGGCCAACTACTACGCTGACTGCGCCGCACTAAACTCGGCGTATCATGTCCAAGCAACCGTAGTAGCCCTCTCACGATCGTCTGCATCCGCGTCGAGCGTCTGGCTGCTGTTACATTTACTCGAACCTCGACCCATGAACGAATATCCGACTCAATCCGAACTTCTGAGCTGCCTGACGAGCATCGCAAACGTGGCCGGCGACACCACCAACGTACCGTTTCGGGTGGATGTCATTCCTCTCCACGGCAAGCCGCCGATGTATTCGGTGATGATCAAATCGCCGGCAAAAGACCTGCTTCGCAGGCAGATTGGCCAGATTCTGTCCCGCCCCTTCGCCCTGGGTGCGACTTCTTTCATGCTCACGGGCAGCGAGGCGGCGTCGCTGGTCGAGCGAGGGCACGGCAAGTAATTGACCGCACGGGGGATGCGGGTCCTCCCACGCAAAATGACCAACGGGCACCTTTCGGTGCCCGTTCTGTTTTGCGACAGCCGGACAATCGGGTCGCGACGGCGGGCCCGATCCGGGCGCCTTCTAGGAAGCCTGGCGCAGGGTGCCCGATCCGATACCGTTGTGGGAAAGGAAGGCGGCTGCACCTTCCTCGCCCATGTAGCGGGCGAGGCCGCGCGGATCGGAGGCGCGCAGATCGACCATGATCAACCCATCCAGAGCATCGTTGAACTGCTTGTCGGCGCTGAACGCGAGCAACCGGCCGCCGAGCTTGAGGTATTGCTTGAGCAGAATCGGCACGCCCTTGCTGTCGCGCTCGATCTGCCTGACCATGCGCGATACGTCCTCGATGTCGGTGAGCGCTGCGAACTCGGCACTATCGCAGGCCGCCGCTCTGCGGCTGCGGAAGGGCCGCCGTGGCTTCACATGGCGCGCGAGGTTCTCTTCGATGTTATTCGCACTCAGGTAATCGACGATCAGCCGGCGCGATGCCGGCTCGTAGTCATTGCTGATGCTGACCGCTCCGAACAGCATTGCGTATTGGGGATGCTGCACGATGAACTGCCCGATGCCGCGCCACAGGAGCATGAGGGGGGCGAAGCTGCGCTGGTATTCCACGCGCACGAACGATCGCCCCAGTTCGATCGCCGGGTTCATCGCCTGCAGGACGCGGTCGCCGTACTTGAACAGCGACTGCGTGTACAAGCCGCGTTTGCCGTAGCGGGCGACGATTTCGTCGGCGAGCCCCATGCGGTAGGCGCCTACGATTGCCTCCGCCTTCGTGTCCCATACGAACAGATGCAGATAGCAGGCATCGAACAGATCGACGTCCGAGGCCTTGCCCGTACCTTCGCCCACTGCGCGGAACGTCTGCTCGCGCAACCGTCCGATTTCCTGGAGGCACCAGGGAAACTGCTCGGCGCGTGCGCAGTGCACCGAGAACTGTCCGCTCGTGACAAGATGCTGGTCCGCGGGCAATGCCTCCACCTCGGCCTTGAGCAGGGACGCCGGAATCCCCGGGCGGATTTCCGCCGGGTCGGCTCCCGGCGCAGGGTCGGCGAAAAAGCGCACCGGCCCGAGTCCGGTGAACACAGTCTTGAGGCGGTCTTCGAAAAGTTGCGACAGGCGGGCAAGCGGGTGCAGGGAAAATGGGTCATCCGGAACGTACGACGGCCAGGAGCGTCTGTGCAGCATCAATGCACCCTCATGCAGTTATGCGATGCGCGGGCGGGAGTGCGCGCCCGCGCCACCGCTACGGCGCAAGACTAGACGCGGCCTTTTACGGGGCTATGAATACTGCATTGCGGATTTGTTTCAGGGCACGCGAGCGTTGGCGCGGACATCCAGCGGTACGGGGGGCAGGTTGGTTGCGCCGATCGCGAATTCCGGCGCCGCGAGTGTGTGCGGCATACGAGGCGCCGTCGACAGGTTACGTTCGGCATAGTCCCGCATCGACAGGCCGATGATCCAGTCTGAAATCACCAGCGGAATGCGCGCGGGCGCGAAAACCGGCAGCGTGCGCAGGAAGTGCAGCGTGCGCGATAGGCCGCCGGGCAGGATACCCTTGAAGACAAGCCGCGCGACGATGCGCAGCCGATCCGCGGCGCAATAGCCGCTGCGGTAGCTTGGCGTGCGCAGATAACGAACCTTGTTGCGGATCCGGTGCGCGATCCCGGCGTCGGTGAGCAGGCGGACGTAGAGCGCGCGGTAGCCCTCGGTCATCGCGTCCAGCGTCATGTTCTTCGGCACGACATTGGTCCTCCCGCGCGTGTTTTCGGCGGAGTCTTCACTGTCGTCGATGCGGCCCTCTTTCCGCAGCCGCTCGTAGAGCGGCGTGCGCGGCATCGCGGTCAGCATGCCGATCATGGCCGACTGGATGCCGGCATCGGTGATGAACTGGTATTGGCGCTCGAAGGTTTTCAGCGTGTCGTTGTCGAAGCCGATGATGAAACCGGCGAGCACGTCGATGTCGTGGGCGTAGACGCGCCGGATCGAGGTGAGGATGTCTTCGGCCAGGTTCTGCGTCTTCAGCGTTTCCTTCAGGCTTTCCGGGTCGGTCGATTCGATGCCGATGAACACCCAGCCGAAGTTCGCTTCGCGGAACAGCTCGAGCAGTTCGCGGTTCTGCGCCAGGTTGAGCGAAGCCTCCGTACCGAAGCTGAAGTCGTAGTCATGCTCTTTCTGGTAGCCGGCGAGGAAGCGCAGCAGCGACTTCGCCTGGGGAACGTTGCCAATCAGGTTGTCGTCGACAAAGAACACGCTGCGCATGCCGGCGGCGCGCAATGCGTCCAGCTCGCGTCCGATCTGCTCGTGGCTCTTCACGCGCGGCTTGCGCCCGAACATCACGATGATGTCGCAGAACTCGCAGCGGAACGGGCAGCCGCGCGAATACTGGAGCGTCGCGTTCGAGTAGCGATCGAGCCGCAGCAGGTCGAAGCGCGGCGTAGGCGAATCGGTAAGCGCGACGGTTCCGGTCTCGTGATAGAGCGGTTTCGGCTCGCCGCACAGGAAGTCCACGCAGAACTCTTTCCAGATGTACTCGGCCTCGCCCGCCACGACGGTATCGGCCAGGGTCGCGTACTTTTCGTTGCAAAGGGAGGTAAAGCTGCCGCCGGCGACGGTGTAATAGCCGCGGCTGCGGTAATGCGCGAGCAACTCGCGTTGGCGCTGGAATTGCACGCCCATGCCGCACACGCCGACGATGTCGGCGTCGGGATCGGGCGGCACCGCCTCCACGTTCTCGTCGACGATACGTACATCCCAGTCGGGCGGGCATAGCGCCGCGAGCGTGGCCAGCCCGAGCGGCGGGCAGGTCGTGCGCTTGCGGGGAAGAACTTCATCGATCGCCCAGGTAAAGCTCCAGAAGCTTTCCGGGAACTTCGGGTTGATCAGGAGCAGGCGCATCAGGCGGGACCTTTCACTGCGAGTAATCCGCGCGCACCCTACAGTTGCATCGTTGCGTGGGTGTGACAGGGGTTCCGCCTTCACGGGTCGAACAATCCGATGGCCCATGCCGGCGTACCTGCCCTGCCCACGCCCGCCTCGGAGCGGCGCTACAATGGCTTATCTTCCGCGGAAGCAGGCGGCATGCAAACGCGAATCGGCAAATATGTTCTCAAGAAAAAACTCGGCGCCGGCGCCAGCGGCACCGTTTATCTGGCGCTCGACGAATTTTCCGGGCGGAATGTCGCGCTGAAATTCTATGAAGCGGGAAAGTCGGCGGGCGCCTCGAACTTCGCACGCTCGCAATTCCTGACCGAAGCGGCGCTGGCCGGGCGCTTGTGGCACCCGCATATCGCTCTGATCATGGATGCCTGCTCGGACGACACCATGAGCTACGTCGTCACGGAATTCGTCCCGGGCGGCAGCCTGTCGCAGTTCACCGGCCCGCGCGGCCTTCTGTCGGTGCCGGAAGTGGTCGAGATCGGCTTCAAGTGTTCCGGTGCACTCGATTACGCGTTTCGCAACAATGTCATCCACCGCGACATCAAGCCCGCAAACATCCTGCGCACGGCAGAAATGCAGGTGAAAATCTCGGACTTCGGTGTTGCCTTCATCCGCAATGCGAGCCATACCCAGATCATGGATGCCGGGTCGCCTTACTATGCTTCTCCCGAGCAGGCCACCGGCGCGGACCTGTCCCACCACAGCGACATGTTTTCGCTCGGTGTCGTGCTCTACGAGATGCTGGCCGGACAACGTCCGTTCACCGGCGAAAGCAATGGCCAGGTCCTGCACAGGCTCGTAACCGCCGACCCCGAGCCCCTTTCGCGCGTTTGCCCCGACTTGCCGGGCGCGCTCGGTGATATCGTCATGCGCGCGCTGCAAAAGAGACCGGGCGACCGCTACGAGAATTGGGCGGAATTCGCGCTCGACCTCGCCAAGGCGGGCCGGTTGAGCAAGTACGACAAAACCATTCCCGACAGCGAAAAATTCACCGCGCTCAAAAGCCGGCCGATGCTGGCGGAACTGGACGATGCGGAGATCTGGGAGTTCGTCGGGGCAGGAACCTGGTCGAGACTGCCGTCCTATGCGGCGGTGGTGCGCGAAGGCGAACCCGGGGACAGCCTGTTCCTGCTCGCGAGCGGCGAAGCGAAGGTCACGCTGCAAGGCCGGCTACTCAATGTGCTCGCGACGGGGGAATGGTTCGGCGAACAGCCCTTCATCCACGGCCATGCGGTCCCTCGCCAGGCGACGGTCGAAACCACCGTCGACTCGGTGCTCGTTGAATTCCCGCTCGATAAGCTGGAGGCGCTCGGCGATCGCTGCCAGCGACGCTTCGTGAAGGCGCTGCTGCGAACGCTAGCCGATCGGCTGACGCTGTCGAATGTTCGCATTTCAAGAATGGGATAAGGGTGTCAGCAACACCCTATTTACGTCGTCCGTGGTCCGCAGTTTCCTGGTTGACTGTCTCTTTGCGTCCCCCCAGCATGTTCCGCTACCATCCACCGATAACGATGACTGCAGGAGGGCGTCCGGCGCAAAGCCGCACGCGAAAATCATGAGCGATACAAGGGGAGCCCTTATCAATCGGTTAGAAAAACAAGCCCGCCAAGTGCGGCGTAACATCTGGCGTGCGGTTCGCGCCGGCGGTGGCGGACACATAGGCGGATCTTCCTCGGCGGCCGACATCCTCGCGGCGCTCTATTTCCATCGCCTCAACATACGATCAAGCGAACCCGACTGGCCGGAGCGCGACCGGTTCGTACTCTCCAAGGGACACGCCAACGCCGCGCTTGGCGCCGTGCTGGTGCAGGCGGGCTTCATCGACGACGCAGTCCTCGACAAGTTCTATGCTTTCGAATCTCCCTTCGGTATGCACCCCGACATCAAGGTCGCCGGCGTGGAGATGTGCACCGGCGCGCTCGGACACGGGCTGCCGGTGGCGGTGGGCATGGCGCTGGGCGCGCGCATCCAGAAGAAGGCATTCCACACCTTCGTCATGATCGGCGATGGCGAATTGCACGAAGGCTCGAACTGGGAAGCAGCGATGGCGGCCGCGCATTACAAGCTTTCGACCCTCACCGCCATCATTGACTGCAACAAGATCTGCCAGAGCGGTCGGGTCAACGAAGTCATCGGCGTCGATCCTCTCGCCGACAAATGGCGCGCTTTCGGCTGGGAAGTGCGCGAGATCGACGGTCACGACATGGGGGAGGTGGTCGATACGCTCGACGCGCTACCCCTGAACCCGGATCGCCCGACAGCCCTTATTGCGCATACCGTCAAGGGCAAGGGCGTGAGCTTCGCCGAGAACACTTACCTCTGGCACAGCAATTCGGTCAACGACGAGATCTACGCAAAGGCTCTTCTGGAATTAGGCGAACCGACTAAAGAGGCGGCACCATGAACGCTCCCGAACCTGTTCCCGCCGAGTGGCGCACCAGATCGGCCAATCAGACGCGTCTCGCGTTCGGCCAGGCCTTGATCGAGATCGGCGCGCGCGAGCCGCGCGCGGTGGTGTTGTCCGCCGACACCCAGGATCTGCTCGGCATCCGTCCTTATATCGAACGCTTTCGCGACCGCTTCATCGAACTGGGCATCGCCGAACAGAACGCAATCGGTGCTGCATCCGGCCTCGCGACCACGGGCCTGCATCCTTACGTGTGCGCCTACGCGCCGTTCATCACCGCGCGCAGCATGGAGCAGGTGCGAAACGATGTGGCCTACGCCAACCAGCGTGTGGTGATCGGCGCGGCGGCGAGCGGCATCTCGCTGGGCGTTGCCGGCGGCACGCATCACGCGCTGGAGGATATCGCGCTGATGCGCAGCCTGCCTAACATGACCGTCATCGTCCCCGCCGACGTGAACGAAGCCTACAAGGCCGCGCTGGCGACGCTCGATATCGATGGCCCCGTCTATCTCCGGCTCGGCGGCCGCGCGGAAGAGCCGCCGGTCGGCGACCCCGAGGCTGCGTTTCGCCTTGGCCGTGCAGTGCAACTGCGCTCCGGCAAGGACGTTGCCGTGATCGCCTGCGGCGCACTGGTCGATATGGCGGTGCGGGCATCGGATCTGCTGAAAAAGGAAGGCATTGGCGTTCGCGTGCTGAACATGCACACGATCAAACCTCTGGATCGCGATGCGATTCTCGCCGCGGCGGCCGAGACCCGCGGCATCGTCACGGCCGAAGAGCATCACCTCGCCGGCGGACTGGGCGGTGCGGTCGCCGAACTGCTCGCCGTCGAACATCCGACGCGCATGCGCATGGTCGGCATGCCCGACGTCTTTGCGATGGTCGGGCCGACGGGCCCATTGCGTGCGAAGTACGGCATGAGCGCGGAGGCGATCGTGGACGCCTGTCGCGCGTTGCTCGGTCAGGCCATGTGCAGTTCCCCGGCCGCCGAGGGCGGATAAACCGGGTTTAAGGCAAGGCAATCGCAAAGAAACTGGCGCGAACTGTCGATTCCGGGGACGGCCGTTCGTCGTAGGGGTGCTCCGATCCGGGGCCATCATCCAAGGAGAACGGCAATGGAGTTCATGATCCTTATCTACGGCGACGAAAGTGCCTGGCCCGACCTCAGCGAGGCTCAGCTCAAGGCCATGTACGCGGAATACGGCGTTTACACGCAGGAGCTCATCAAGGCCGGCGTGATGCGCGCCGGCTCAGCACTGAAACCCGTGGCCACCGCGACGACCGTGCGCCTTCGCGGCGGCAAAGTGCTCAACACCGACGGCCCCTTTGCCGAAACCAAGGAGCAGCTAGGCGGCTACTACCTCATCGACGTCCCGGATCTCGACGTGGCGGTCAAGTGGGCGGGCAAATGTCCCGGCGCGAAAACGGGATCATGCGAAGTGAGGCCGCTCGCTCCTTCGCCCAAGTAGCTTCGCGTGCTCGGCCGTATCGTCGACGAGCTCGCACGCCGCGAAGGCCCGCGTATTCTCGCGGGCCTCATCGGGCGCCTGGGCGGCAACTTCGACCTTGCCGAAGATTGCCTGCAGGATGCTTACGAGCGCGCGCTCGATGCCTGGCCCTCGGCGGGCATTCCGGAACATCCCGCGGCCTGGCTCACGACCGTTGCAAAGCGGTGTGCAATAGACCGGCTGCGGCGCTCGCGGCGAAACGTAGACGATGGTGACCTCATTCTCGATCAGCTTGCCGTCGAAGAGCCGGAACCGGTCGACACGAGCGGGTTGCCAGATGACCGCCTGCGACTGATCTTCACCTGCTGCCATCCGGCGATCGCCGAGCCGGCACAAATGGCACTTGCACTGCGCACACTGTGCGGACTTTCCACGCGCGCGATCGCGCGTGCATTCCTCGAGCCCGAGGCAACGACGGCACAACGCCTTGTGCGTGCCAAGAAAAAAATCTCCGCAGCGCGCATTCCCTATGTCGTGCCCTCGCACGAGGAGCTTCCCGAGCGGCTTGCCGCCGTGCTCGGGGCCATCTATCTCGTCTTCAACGAAGGCTATTCGGCGACCGAAGGCGCGTCGCTCGTGCGCCCGGACCTGAGCGGCGAGGCGATCCGTCTCGCGCGTTTGCTCGCGCAACTCCTGCCGGACCAGCCCGAGGCGTTCGGCCTGCTTGCGCTGATGCTGCTGCACGACGCACGGCGCGATACCCGCGTCGGCGCCGATAATGCGCTGGTTCCGCTCGAGGAGCAGGATCGATCGCGCTGGGAGCGGGCGAAAATAACCGAAGGGCTAGCCGCGCTCGACCGCGCGATCGCGATGCGCCGTCGCGGGCCGTATCAGGTGCAGGCCGCGATCGCGGCGCTGCACGCGAAGGCCGGGGATGCGTCGTCCACGGACTGGGTGCAGATCGCGGCGCTTTACGGTGCGCTGTACGCGATGATGCCCACCGCGATCGTCGAGCTGAATGCCGCTGCGGCAGTCGCGATGGTGGAGGGGCCGGAAAAAGGGCTGGAGTGGATCGATCGCGTGGAAGCGCACGGCGAACTCGGCGACTACCACCTGCTGCCCGCGGCGCGCGCGGATCTGCTGCGACGTGCGGGCCAAGGCGGCGCGGCTGCGACGCACTATCGCCGGGCCATCGAACTCGCGCGAAATCCTGCCGAGCGGTTGTATCTCGAGCGCCGGCTGCGCGAAGTGGCCGGCTGAACGCGGAGGCGATCATGGCCGCCCGGCCCTCAGCCCGGAGAAATCCCGCTACACTCCGCCCTGCTCATAACAATTTCCACCTGAGGAGAAATCATGCTGCTCGACGTACGCACCTACACCTGCCGCCCGGGAACCATCAAGAAGCACCTGGCACTGTACGAGAAACTCGGCAAGGGGCCGCAGACCAAACACCTCGGTCAGCCTTTCGCCTACCTCGTCACCGAGACCGGCAATGTCAACCAGTACATCCACATCTGGGCTTATGAAGATGCTGCGGATCGCGCGAAGCGCCGTGCCGCAATGATGGCCGACCCGGACTGGATCGCGTTCATGGAAGAAAGCGCCAAGCTCGGCGCGCTGGAGCATCAGGAGAATCGCCTGATGACGCCGGTGTCGTTTTTTCCGATCAAGCGCTAGGTGCGACGTTCGCGCAGGTAAAAGGTAAAAGCCGCCCGCGGGGTTCCAGGGATTCCAGTGGATACCGGTCTTCAACCATAACCGGCTGCGCAATAACCGGTCTAGAAGGGTACTCCTAGCTAAAAGGGTACTCCGGGCTTCGCCAGGGTATTCGCACGGGTATTCGACCGTAAAAGGGGAAAAGTAAAAAAAGGAAAGAGACGCATCGTCGCCGCCCCCGGCGCAGAAACGTCCTCGCATGCATCCACGCCCTCCAACGCAGGAGAACGACTTGAGCCGATCCGCCCGATTCCGGGAGTTGTTAAAGAAGCCGCCGTTCGTCTGCCTGGGCGCTCACGACGCCGTCACCGCGAAACTGGCGGAACAGGCCGGAGCGCCGGCAATTTACGTGAGCGGATTCGCCGCCTCCGCGATCATCGCCGGTCAGCCCGATTTCGGCGTGCTGACGCAGACCGAGATGTTCGAGCACATCCGCCGCATCTGTCGCGTCACCTCGGTACCGGTTTTTGCCGATGCCGATACCGGCTACGGCGGCGTGCTCGATGCACAGCGCACGATAGCCCTGTGGGAAGAGGCGGGCGCCTCCGTGCTGCATCTGGAGGATCAGGCCATGCCCAAAAAGTGCGGGCACTTCGCCGGCAAGCAATTGGTCTCTGCCGAGGAAATGCGACAGAAGTTGCAGGCCATGCTGGAGGCGCGTCGCGATCCCGATTTTTTCATTGTGGCGCGGACCGACGCGGTTGCGGTCACCGGCCTGGACGACGCCATCCAGCGGCTGAAGTCGTATGCCGAGGTGGGCGCGGATGGGCTCTACGTCGACGCGCCGGAGAGCGTCGAGCAGCTCCGCGAAATCAGCCGCCGGCTCAAGCCGCTCGGCAAGCCGTTGTTGTTCAACATGGCTCGTTCCGGCAAAAGCCCCTACCTTTCTTTGAAGGAGGTCCACGAACTCGGCTTCGATTACGCGCTGTGCCCGATCGAACCCCTATTCGCCATGCATAAGGCCGTCAAGGAGATGATGGAAATCTTCATGCGCGAAGGTTCCACCAACGCGATTGCCGACCGCCTGACACCCTTCGACGAATTCAACCGTTTCGTCGGGCTGCCTGAAGTCGTCGCGCGCGAGAAGCGGTTCGGATCCTGACGGCGTATCCGGGAGGGTGAACAGGCCCATGCCGAAACTGGTGGACGTTATCCGCCGCGGACGAGTCGCGGTGCTGACCTTGAAGCGGCCCGGCAGCGGCAACCGGATCAATACGCAGATGGCGGAGGAAGTCACGGCCGCGCTGGATACGGCGCGCCGCGATCCCGGCATCGGCGCCTGCGTCATGACGGGCCACGGCGACATCTTCTGCCTCGGCGGCGACTATCAGGGCGCCGGGCCGACCAGCGCCGGCCGCACCGCTTACGCCAAGGCGCTGATCGGCATGGATGAAGCCATGTTCCGGCTCGGCAAACCGCTCGTTGCCGCGGTGAACGGCGACGCGCATGCGGGCGGGTTCAGCGTGGTCGTCGGCTGCGATCTGGCTGTGATGGCCGAGGATGCCACGCTCGGCTTGCCGGAAGCGGCGAAGGGCCTCTTCCCTTTCATCGCGCTGGCCATCGTCAGGGAAGCGCTGCCGAAGAAGCTGCTGTTCGACATCATTTACAATGCGCGGCTGATGAATGCAGAGGAAGCGCGCGCGCTGCACCTCGTCAATGAAGTCGGCGCGCGCGGCACCGTTCTCGACAAGGCGGTCGTGGTGGCCGAAAAAGCGTCGGGCTACGACCCGGAGATCCTGAAGCTGGGCCGCGACCTGTACTACGGCATGCGCGGCGCCGCCCCCGCCGATGCGCTCGAACAAGCGCGTATCGCGCTCGCCACCGCGCTCGAGGTCCAGACCAAGGCCGATCGCTGAAAAAAATGCCGAATCGCGGCCGCGTCGCGCGCGCGGCCCGGACCCCGCGCTGCCCACAGCAGAATCTCAAGCGAAGAAAACGGGCGCCGATGGCGCCCGTTTTTTATTGGCCGATCCGGAAGGCCGGACCCCGGCTTACTTGTGGAATTTTCGGGACGGCTTTTTCCCCGGCTGTCCTCCGCCCGGCCTGTTGCGCCTGGGCTGATTGTTGGCAGGGGTTTCCCGCCGGATGCCTTGCTCCGGAGCGTCCTCCCGGTTGGCGGATGCGAGCTTGATTTCGAGTTCATTGATCTCATCCCACTGGGCGTCGGTGCGCTGGCGCTCCGGTATCGCGAGGAGTTCCTGCAGACGACGGCGGGGAGAAACGGGTTCCGGTGTATTCATGGCGATATTCTCGCATCCTTCTAAAGGCGGCGCATAGCCGGCGGTAGAATGGCGGGCGCGGTGCCACGATCGTAGCGTCTGTGTGATGGAGTACCAATGCCTTGCCGATGGATCGCCCACCTGGACATGGATGCCTTCTACGCGTCCGTGGAATTGCTGCGCTACCCGGAATTGCGCGGCCGCGCCGTCGTGGTCGGCGGCCGGCGGGCGCACCAACCTAACCTGCAGCCGGATGGCTGCCATCGCTTCGCGGTGCTGCGCAGTTATGCCGGCAGGGGTGTAGTTACGACCGCGACTTACGAGGCGCGCGCGCTCGGCGTTCATTCCGGCATGGGACTGATGAAAGCGGCCGTCCTGGCGCCGGATGCCGTGCTGCTGCCGGCCGATTTCGACGAATACCGCAAGTACTCGCGGCTGTTCAAGGCCGCCGTCGTCGAAGTGGCCCCGCTCATCGAAGACCGGGGCATCGACGAAATCTACATCGACCTCACGGAAGTTCCGGGCGCGCAGGATGTCGTCGGCGCCGATTCACAGCAATCCGGCTCGCTCGCCGGCATCCAGGCAATCGCAGAGCGCATCAAGGCGCGGGTGTATCTCGCCACCGGGCTCGGCTGCTCGATCGGCATTACGCCCAACAAGCTTCTGTCCAAGATCAGTTCGGAACTGGACAAACCGAACGGACTGACCATCCTGACCCACGCGGATATTCCCTCGCGGATCTGGCCGCTTCCCGCCAAACGCATCAATGGCATCGGCCCGAAATCCAGCGCGAAACTCGAAGCCCTCGGGATTCGCACCATCGGCGAGCTCGCGGCTGCGCATCCACAGTCGCTGGTCGAACAATTCGGTTCCAACTACGGCGCATGGCTGCACGCAGCGGCACATGGCCGTGACGAGCGCCCGGTCGTGACCTTCAGCGAGCCAAAATCAATAAGCCGTGAAACGACGTTCGAACGGGATCTGCATGCGCGCGAGGATCGCGCCGCGCTGGGCGCGATCTTCACGCGCCTGTGCGAGCAACTGGCCGCAGACCTGGAGAAGAAGGGATATCTCGCGAAAACCATCGGCGTGAAGCTGCGTTACGACGACTTCAGGATCGTCACGCGTGAACTGACCCTGGACGCGTACACCAGCGATGCGCACACGATTCGCCAGACCGCCGGCCGATGCCTCAAGAAGGCCATGTTCGAGCAGCGGCTTCGGTTGCTCGGCGTGCGCGCGGGCAGCTTGTGCAGGTCGGACGCATTGCCCCCGTCGGCGCTGGCGAACGCAGACGTCGGCGAGCGGGATCAACTACTGTTGCCGATGTTCGAAGGGCCCGCGCCCGCAACGCCGGGACTCTAGCTGCGTCCGCCGGTCTCTTTCCCACCGCAAGCATTGCAGGCAACCTGCGTAGTTCGTCATCGATGCATGCGTCCTCTTCCGGTCGCACCGCACGCTGCCGCTGGAGCCGGAAGAATTCCGGGGCGATCCGGGCCAAGCGCACGCCTGGCACGCGGTAAACTGTAAATAGCCTGCGTCATTTCCAACACGGATGATTCGTGAGGCGTTATGCCATCTGGCTGGGGCTGCGCGGACCTTGTCGGAACCCGTTCCAGGAGGGTTTCGACGGCAATAGGACTGCGCAAACTCCATGCCGTGGCGGCAATCGCGGGGCAGGCTCGACGACAGGTTTACAACCAACCAAGGAGCCCTGCCATGAACAGCACTGCCGTCCGGCCGACGGGCACGCAGCTATCCCCCCCACCCGAGTTACCAGACTTCCTGACCGTTCGCGTGGAGCGCTACTACCGAGAGCGGGTTCGAAACACCTGGGGGGGACGCCACATCCTGCACGGCCGGCAGCCCGGCCCGAACGCCTTGCATCTGAGCAGCAACGACTATCTGGCCTTGTCGCGACATCCGCGCATCCTGGCGGCAACGGCGGGCACGCTGGCGCGCGACGGCAACGGCATGCTGATGTCGGGCATTTTTCTGCACGGCGAGAGCCCGCAGCTCGAATTCGAGACGAATCTTGCGCGCTACATGCAGGCGGAAGCCGGCGTCCTTTGTCAGTCCGGATATTGCGCCAACACCGGATTGATCCAATCGATCGCCAACGACCAGGTTCCCGTCTATGCCGATATGCTGGCGCACATGTCGCTCTGGGAGGGCATCCGCAGCGCGGGGGCGCCCGGGGTGATGTTCCACCACAACGATCCGGAGCACCTCGAACGACAGATCTTGCGGCACGGCCCGGGCGTCATCCTGGTCGATACCGTCTACAGCACCAACGGCAGTGTCTGCCCGCTGCGCGAGATCGCCGATATTGCCGCGGTGCGCGGCTGCGTGCTGGTCGCCGACGAATCCCATTCGCTGGGAACCCACGGACCGAACGGAGAGGGCCTGGTGGTCGAACTCGGGCTGGCGGACCGCGTGCATTTCCGCACCGTCAGCCTGGCCAAGGCTTTTGCCGCCCGAGCCGGGTTCATCGCCTGCGCCGCGCACTTCACCGAATATTTCAAGTTCGAATCGTTGCCGGCAATTTTCAGCTCGACCCTGCTGCCGCACGAAGTCGCGGGCCTGGCGGCGACGATGGACGTGATCCGCACCGAAGGCTGGCGCCGCGAGAAACTCCGCGCCAATTCCACCTACCTGCGCGAAGGCCTGGATTGCCTCGGCTACAACCTGAACGGCAGCCAGTCGCAAATCATCGCGCTCGAGGCCGGCACGGAATCGCAGACGATCATATTGCGCGATGCCCTGGAAGAGCGCGGCATCTTCGGCTCGGTGTTCTGCGCTCCCGCGACGCCGAAGAACCGCTCGATGGTGCGCCTGTCCCTTCACTGCGCGCTCAATCAGGATGAACTTGACCGGATCCTCGGCGCGTGCGGCGAAATCCGTTCCAAGACCGGATTTGATCAGTGGCCCTCGACCCGGCGCAGGCGCAACGAAGAACGGACCGGCAGCGCGATCGCGGAACCCGCGCATGCGTAAAGCCGGCTGACGCTTCGCGCGGCGTCACCGCCCGGACGGTTGCGCTCAGGCGCGGGAACGGTCCCGGCCCGCCTCGTCGAGCTGCCTCAGGTAATCGTGGTAGCTGAAAACGGGGGAGAGCAACAAACCGCGGGTGTCTTTCACCAGCGCGTAGCGGTAGCGCTGCAAGCCATTGCACTCCAGCGCCGGATAGACATAGCTGCGCCAGTCGAAGTACTGGCGCGAGTACAGTCCGCGGCTTCGCCAGAAATACGGCACGATATTGCCTTTGATCAATTCATCCAGCAGCGCAGCCGGCGCGGCGTTGTCGAAAGCGACGTCGTAATGCACACGCATCGCCTCGTCGTTGCAAACCAGCAGCAGCGTGACCGCACCGGTGCCATCGAACAGCAGGATACCGTCCGGGCTGCTGCACAGGTAGAACTCGACGATATTGAGCTCCGCGCAGATCTTGCGGAAAAGTTCGGAAAAAAAAGGATCGCGCAAAAAGTGCAGCGGCCCGATATTGAGCGCGTCTTCCATCATCCGCTCGATGTCCTGGAAATAGTCCTCCTGCATCTCGCGGATTGTCTGCTGGAGCAATGTCATGGCGTTGGGGTCCTGCTTCAGGACGAAGCGGTCGATGATCCCCTCGTTGAACGCCTGTACCGCCACCTTTTCGTCCGCCTTGCCGGTAAGCAGCACCTTGCGCACCGGGGAGTGCGCGAGCCGCCGGCAGAACTCCAGCCCGTCTATCTCCGGCATGTCGTAATCCACCACCACGACCGAGTAGCGCTCGAAGCGCTTGTCGTTGAAGACCTCGCGATGAATCCGGGCCATGTTGAGATCGATTACATGATGGTCGAAGGAATGTTCCTCGCGGTGCTGGTAGACCGAGAAAAACCGTTCGGGTCCCGGCGTGCTCGCCTGCTCGCGGTTCAATGCGGCGAGCGTCTCCGCCGGGGAATCGAACACGCGAAATGCCAGCATCGGATCCAGGTTCAGGCTCAGGTTGGCGAGAAAATCCGGACTGTCGTCGACGATCGCCACGGTCGTGGGAAAGTAGAAAGGTCGAATTCCCCGGCTCATTTTGTACTCCCCGGAAACTTGATCAGGAACTCCGTGTACTCGTTCAGCCGCGAACGGCATTCGATGCTGCCGTGGAAAGCATGGACCACCTCCCGGCAGAAGGAAAGTCCGATGCCCGTGGTCTCGACGACCCCCTCCCCGTGCTTCGGCCAGGCGTAGTAGCGCGTGAAGATATGCGGCAGCACCTCGGCGGGAATGCCGGTACCGGTGTCGAGAAAAACCAGGCGGCTTTCCAGCGGGTCGGTCTCGATCCTGATCGAGATCGTGCCTTTTCCGGCGATGGCGATATGCCGCAGCGCGTTTTTCAACAGGTTGAAGATCACGTGCACCATGAGCAATTCCGAACCCATGAAAGAAAAGTCCGCCTTCATGTCCAACTGCATCAAGGTGCGCTCCTTTTCCGAAGCGAAAGGGTAACGTCGCAACGCGGTGTCCACGCAGCGCGACATCGAGCAGGGGACGAGTTCCCTGGCGGGCTCCATGCCGAGGCCGCGAACAGTGTATAGCAGCATGTCGATGACCGTGTTGGACCGGTCGGCCTCCGTCTCGATGCGATCGAGCACGCCGGCCATCGAATCGAGATGGGTCCCTCGTATGGAACCGGCGATCAACCTGCGCTCGACGGCCAGCCGGTAGGCGTCCATCAGAACCGGAAGGTAATGACGCAGCCCGGCTGCCCCGGTCTTGACGCTGAGCAGCGGGGTTCGAAGCTCGTGAGCGACCATTCCCGCGGTGGCGAGCATCGCCTGGCGGCGCTCGGCCCGCATTTTCTCGGCCGTATAGTTGACGACGATACCCATGACGATTGCGAACAGGAAGATGGGTACATACTCGAGCGATTTGAAGGCAAACGTGACGGAAAAGCCTGTCGTCACGTGGTAGGCCAGGACGGCACTCGCCACGCCGACCGTTATGTGGATCAGGAGATTGATCCAGTCGAGCAGGAGGATCATGACGAACAAGGCGACCAGGGTCGACAGCAGCCAGACGGTCGAGCCGTCGTTTCTCAACAGCATGAACGTGAAAAAGAACGGCAGGGCAAACAGCAACGCCAGGTACCAATACAGGGGAAAGAAGCGCTTCAGCGACTGAGGCCACAGCTTCGCGAGAATGATCGGCACGAAAATCGCGGAGCCGACCAGCCTCAACAGCAGGGTTTCATAGGGCTGGGGAAACAGGACGTGCCAGATGACGTAGTACAAGGGGAATCCTACTCCGGCCACCAGGCCAAAGTAGAAATGGCGGGCCGAGAAGTGGGCGGTGTCCCGCTTGAAGGCCTCGCTTGCCGCGATCCAAAGCCGTTCAAGGCGTGTGCGCAGGTAGGTCATTGCCAATAAAAATGGCGCCGGTTGGTGCGGTTTATCGCTGTGCAGGCTCTCCTGCATCGGGCCGATCCTATCCGCCGTCGCTCCCTGAACCTGCGATTATGCACAATTCAGGGTTGAAAACCGCTTTTCCGGGAGACTGGCGGGATCATCAATTGCCGCTGCCGATGTGATGCGAAGAAGCGAGAGGAAAGATGAAAGAGGAAAATGGCGCCATGACCATCCTGCTCGCGCCCATGGAAGGGTTGCTCGATTTCGTCTTGCGCGACATCCTGACGCGCGTGGGCGGGATCGATCGTTGCGTGTCGGAGTTCATCCGGGTCACCGGCACGCTGTTGCCCGATCGCGTGTTCCTGCGCGTCGTGCCCGAGCTCGACCATGGCGGGCGCACCCCCGCCGGTGTGCCCGTGCGGGCGCAACTGTTGGGCTCGGACCCGGTGTGCCTGGCCGAAAACGCGGCGAAGCTCGCGGCCCTGGGTCCGGCGGGCATCGACCTGAACTTCGGTTGCCCGGCCAAGGGCGTGAACCGCCATCGCGGCGGTGCGGTCCTGCTGGACGAGCCCGAACTCATCGCGGAAATCGTCGCCGCGGTGCGCCGCGCGGTGCCGCGACACATGCCCGTCTCGGCGAAGATGCGGCTGGGCTACAACGACGGTTCACGCGCACTCGAATGCGCGCTGGCCATTGCGGACGGCGGCGCCGACGAGCTGGTGGTGCACGCCCGCACCAAAACCGATGGCTACCGGCCGCCCGCCTATTGGGAACGCATTCAGGATATCCGCGCCGCGGTCACCATCCCGGTGATTGCCAATGGCGAAATCTGGAATGTCGAAGACGCATCCCGGTGTCGCACCCTGTCCGGATGCAATGCACTGATGCTAGGCCGCGGCATCGTGGCCGACCCGGGCCTGGCGCTGGCGATCAAGCGGCAAGACTTGGCGACACCGCAGCGTACTGATGAACCGGGCGTGGGCTGGCAAGCGCTGCTGCCGCTGATGGCCGACTTCTGGCGGATCGTTGGCACGCACGTAGCGCCGCATCACCGCTCCGGCCGGCTCAAGCGGTGGCTCAACTTCCTGCGCTGCCGCTATCCGCAAGCGCAAGCCGCCTATGCAGCCGTGCGCACGATCAATGATCCGGCGTTGGTGAGTCAGCAACTGTTTGCGCACTGCCGAGATTTTCTTCCAGAAAATCGAGGAAGGCGCGCACCGCGGGCACCATGCCGCGGCGGCTGACGTATACGGCCTGCAGCGTCGCGGCCGGTATCGACCACTTCGTCAGCAGCGGCGTCAGCCGGCCGGCCTGAACATCCTCCATGCAATACGCGCTCGGCAGCAGAGTCGCGCCGAGGCCGGCGAGCGCGGCGTTGCGCAGCACGTTGAAGTCGTCGGTCGTCAGCCGCGCAGTTAGCGTCACATCGCGCTTCTCGCCGTTTGCGCCGACCAGGGACCAGCGCAGCTTGCGGTCCGCCGAGCCGAAACCCATGACGGGAATTCGGGCGAGGTCTTCCGGCTCGGCGATCGGTCCATGCGCTTCGAGCAACTCGGAATGCACGACGATGAGTCCGTGCGCCGGGCGGAATCGGCGCGTGACCAGATGCGCTTCCTCGTCGCTGATTGTGCGCACGCGCAGCGCGATGTCGACCCCTTCCTCGATCAGTTCGATGCGGCGGTTGGTCACGATCAGGTCGAGGCGTATCTGCGGATAAGCGGCGAGGAACCGCGGCAGGATGCGCGCGAGATCGGTCTGCGCAACGGGGATCGCGCAACTGACCCGCAGCGATCCGCTCGGTACCTCGCGCACACGTTCGACGGCTTCGACCGCGGCCTCGGCCTCGGCCATGACGTTCTGGGCGTGCTGGTAGTAGAGCTTGCCGACTTCGGTCAGCGCGAGCCGGCGCGTGGTCCGCTGCAGCAGGCGTACGCCGAGCGCGGATTCCAGGGTCGCCACCCGCCGGGACAGCCGCGATTTGGGCAGGTCGAGCGTGCGCGCGGCCGCCGCGAAGCTGCCTTTTTCCACCACCTTGGCAAAGTAGTAGAGGTCATTGAGATCTTGCATGGCGGGCTCGATTGTCCTATAGACAGGACAATCTAACCCGGTTTCGCCGGCTATTCCAGAGTTGTTGCCAGTCTTAGTATCAATCCCGTGTGCTCAGGCCGGATTTTCCCGGTCAGCTAACTCAACACAAGGAGGCAACATGAAAGTCCTGCAACTGGATTCCAGCATCCTCGGCGAGGCCTCGGTGTCCCGCCAGCTTACCCAATCGGTGGTCGAACGCCTGCGTGAAAGCGAGCCTGGTTTCGAAGTCGTGCGTCGCGATCTCGGCAGGGAACCGCTCGCGCATTTGACGCCGGAGATTCTCGCCACCCGCGGCATGGCGGCGGAGTTGTTGAGCGAACTGCAGAATCGCGAAGCGCAGCTTGATGAAGAACTGATCGCCGAACTGAAATCGGCAGACGTGCTCGTGATCGGCGCGCCGCTCTACAACTTCACCATCCCGACCGGCCTGAAAGCCTGGATCGACCGCATCGCGGTGGCGGGGAAGACCTTCAAGTACGGCGAGAAGGGGCCCGAAGGCCTGGTGAAAAACACCAGGGCGATCATCGTCGCCACCAGCGGCGGCACCTACGCCGATTCGCCGGTGGACACGATGCACGTCGGCTACCTGAAGCAGATGCTCACCTTCATCGGCATCACCGACATCGAAGTCGTCCGTGCCCACGGTCTCGCCATCGGCGCCGAGGTTCGTGCCCATTCGCTCGCGAAAGCGCGCGGGCAGATCCGCGAGATGTTTGTCCCGCAGGCCGCCTGAATCCAAACTGGACTGGCAACCCAATAGCGATGCCTGCTGTAAAAGCGCCCTGATCGTGAAAGCGGTCGGGGCGTTTCTCTTCTGTTATCTACTCTCTGCTCTTAACCCGTCACGAATATGCGGAACAAGTCCGCAGTCGATTGAATTGCAGTTCCGGCATAACTGAAAAGCTAGCCTGCACTGAGACGCGCATGAACCTTGCGCGTTTTCACAATCGTTTACACCCGGACCGAGCTTCACAGGGGTGTTTACACCCGTACCGAGCTATACAGGGGTGTTTACACCCGGACCGAGCTATACAGGGGTGTCACGTTCGTCACGGTCTTCCCAGTCCTCAGCCCGGTTCGGCGCCTTCGAGTTCGGAGAAGCGCACCGGCAGAATCTCCCGCGTTGTTAACCTTCCGTCGGTGGCGCTTTTCTCGACGAGGATCAGTTGCTGGCTGTCCGGCAGGCCGGCGGGGAGGACCATCCGGCCGCCGGGCTTGAGCTGGTGGATCAGCGGCGCCGGAATCAGGTCTGGTGCGGCGGTGGCGATGATCCGGTCGAAGGGTGCGTGCTCGGGCCAGCCGTTGTAGCCGTTGCCCACGCGGACTTCCACATTGGCGCAGCCCGCGCGGGCAAGCCGCTTCACCGCTTGCCCGGCGAGCGGCTCGATGATCTCGACGCTGTACACCTTGTGCGCCAGCCCGGCGAGAATCGCCGACTGATAACCCAGCCCGGTGCCGATCTCGAGGACGACGTCCTGTGCGCCGATCTGCAGGAGATCGGTCATCAGCGCGACGATGAAAGGCTGGGAGATGGTCTTGTCGTAGCCGATCGGCAGCGGGCGGTCGAGATACGCGTGGGGTTGCAGTTCGAGCGGCACGAATTCGTGCCGCTCGACCTTGCCCATGACTTCCATCACGCGCGAATCCAGGTTGTACTTGCCGATTCGCTCGCCCACCATCACGGTGATCGCGGCGATCTCCATGATCATGTGCTGGCGCAACTCGGCAAACTGCTTTTCATCCATCGGCGGCCTCTGGCTGCATACATGGTACCCCTCATCGAAAAAAGCGCGAAGCACACCTTACCGCAGAGGAGTTCTAGAAAGGGAAATCGGACATGACCGCACTTGCCAACAAGGTTGCCATCGTCACTGGCGCGAGCTCCGGAATCGGTTACGCTTCGGCGTTTACCACCGCCAGTGCGCTGCTCGTGGACGGCGGCGTCTCCATAAACAGGATCTGAACCCCGGGGAGCCGCACCGGCCGTCGCGGCATCGCCTCGATATTCTCTTATACTGCATGCCGTTCAAATTGCGGAGAGAGTGACATGCGTTCGACGATCGGTTTTGCCGCCAGCCTGCTGGTGCTGACCTGTGCCCCGGCCGGGGCGGTGGACTTGAACAACTTGCCGAATCTGGGGGAGCTGACCAACAAGCCGTTCCTCGACAACGTCAACAAGTCCCTGGCCGACCAGCAGATCAAGGACGGGCAGTTCGAGTTCAAGACCGGAAAGGCGGAGTTCGCCGCCGGCAACGAAAAGAGGATCAGCGGACTGCTGAAGATATTGACCGAAAGCTCGAAGACGCTGAAGACGGCCTTCCCCAAACTCAAGGTTACCGCCGAAGGTCATACCGATGCCGACGGGACGGCGGCAGCCAATCAGAAGCTGTCTGTCGCGCGCGCAAAAACCGTTTGCGCGGCACTCAAGGCCAAGGGAATGAAACTGCCGTGCGTGCCCAGTGGGGTAGGGTCTTTAAAGGCGCTTGTCTCCCCGGAGAAGAGCGCCGCCGACAAACAGAAAAACCGCCGCGTGCTGGTGCAATTGGCAAAGTAACGCTGCTCCACGGGGCCGACACCTGCGCCGGCCAAAACCAGGACAGGCATCAAGCGATGCCCGTCCTGTTTGGTTCTCTATGCACACTGCAGTTCTGAACCCCCAGTTATCGGAGGTTCCGCTGCCACGCGGAACCCCGATCCGCAGTCTCAGGCTTGCTTCGCGAGCGGCAGCTTGCGATGGCGTTTACCGATCAGCGCGAAGAGGGCATTGGCCACTGCCGGCGCGATCGGCGGCGTGCCAGGCTCACCCACTCCGCCGGGGTTCTCGGCGGACTTCACCAGATGCACTTCGACCAGCGGCATCTCGCTCATGCGCAGCACGGGGTAGTCGTTGAAGTTGCTCTGCTCGACCTTGCCATCCTTCAGCGTGATCTCGCCGTAGAGCGCCGCCGAGAGACCGTACACCATTGCGCCTTCCATCTGCGCGACGACTTGGTTCGGGTTCACTGCGGTGCCGACGTCGGCTGCGATGACGACCCGGTGCACGCGCGGCCGATCGTTCTCCAGCGAGACTTCGGCGACCTGCGCGACGAAGCTGCCGAAGGACTCGGCCACCGCGATGCCGCGCGCGCGTCCCTCCGGCAGCGGTGACCCCCAACCGGCCTTCTGAGCGGCCAACTCGAGCACCGCCTGGTGGCGCGGATGCTTTTCGAGCAACACGCGCCGGAACTCGAACGGGTCCTTGCCCGCGGCGTGGGCCATCTCGTCGATAAAGCTCTCGCTGAAGAAGATGTTCTGCGTACTGCCGACCGAGCGCAGGAACCAGGTGCGCACACCCGGACTGAACTTCACCCAGTCGACCTTGACGTTGGCGATCGAGTAGGGAATGTCCGCCAGGCCCTCGACCGAGGTGCCGTCGATGCGGTCCTTGATGATCATGGCCTCGAACCCGGTGCCTTCGGCGAGCGAATCGCACACCGTCGTCGCTTCGAACGACACCGCTTTGCCTTCGGCATCCAGCCCACCTTTCAGCGTCGCGATGGCCATCGGCCGATAGTAGTAGGCTTTGGTGTCGTCTTCTCTGGAGTAGACCACCTTCACGGGCAGCTTCGCGTCCTTCGACAGCGACACGGCCTCGACCAGGAAGTCGGGTGCAAAGCGCCGACCGAAGCCGCCGCCGAGCAGCAGGGTGTGGATCTTCACCTGCTCGGGCTTGCAGCCGGCGATTTTCGCGGCAGTCATCTGGTTGGGCCCCTGTGCCTGGCTGCCGACCCAGAGCTCCACGCCGTCCGGCTTCACCCACGCAGTGCAGTTCATCGGTTCCATCGGTGCGTGCACCAGGTAGGGCACTTCGTACACCGCCTCCACCATCTTCGCCGCCGAGGCCGCCGCGACATCGCCTTCCTTGCGTGCCATGAGCGCACCCTCTCCGGACTCGGCGAACTTCGACATCTGCTCGCGCAGACCGGCAGTCGAAAGCGTCGCGTTCGGGCCGGCGTCCCACTCGATCTCGAGCGCATCGCGGCCGAGCTTTGCGGCCCAATAGTTCTGCGCCAGCACGGCAACGCCTTCGGAGGTCGGGCTTGTCACCGGCAGCACCATCTTCACGCCTTTGATCGCTTTCGCCTTGTCGGCATTGAAACGCACGAGTTTGCCGCCGACCACCGGCGAGCGCGCCACGACCGCGGTGAGCAGGCCGGGAAGCTTCGCGTCCATGCCGAACTTCGCGGTGCCGTTGGTCTTCGACGGCGTATCGAGGCGCTTGAGCGGCTTGCCGATGATCTTGAAAGCGGAAGAGTCCTTGAGCGGCACCTCCTTCGGCGGCGCGATGCTCGCCGCCCTGGCGGCGAGCTGTCCAAAAGTGGCCCTCTTCCCATCCGGCCCGATCACCGCGCCATACTCGGTGGAGAGCTGCGCGGGGTCCACCTTCCAGGTCTGCGCCGCAGCAGCGACTAGCATCGCGCGCGCGGTGGCGCCAGCCTGGCGCAGCGGCTGCCACATCGCCCGCATCGAACTGGATCCGCCGGTGCCCTGCACGCCGAACCAGGGGTGCGCATACTCCTTCGCCGCCGGTGCCGCTTCGATGCGGATCTTCGACCAGTCCACATCGAGCTCTTCGGCGACCAGCATCGGCAGCCCGGTGTAAACGCCCTGCCCCATCTCCGACTTGTCGACGACGACCGTGACCAGATTGTCGGGGGTGATGCGGATCCACTGATTCGGCGCGAATGCTTTCGCCTCCGCGGCGAGCACCTGGGTTGCAGGCAGCGCGAAGCCGATAGCAAATCCTCCGCCGGCGAGCGCGGAGACTTTGATGAATTCTCTTCGATTGATAGCCATGTGTTGGTCTCCTTACGCTGAAACGCCGGCGGCCTGCTTGATCGCGGCGCGGATGCGGCCGTAGGTGCCGCAGCGGCAGATGTTGCCGCTCATGGCGGAATCGATGTCCGCATCGCTCGGCTTTGGATTGGATTTCAGCAGAGCGGTCGCGGACATGATCTGACCGGACTGGCAGTACCCGCACTGCGGAACATCGAGCGCTACCCAGGCGGCCTGGATCTTCCTGCCCGCCGGCGTGCTGCCGATCGCCTCGATCGTGGTGATCTTCTTGCCCACCGCCATCGAGGCCGGCGTCACACAGGATCGGATCGGCTGACCGTCGAGGTGCACCGTACAGGCGCCGCATAGCGCCATGCCGCAGCCGAATTTCGTTCCTGTCATATCGAGGTGGTCGCGCAATACCCAGAGCAAGGGGGTGCTTTCGTCGACGTCGACTTTTTTCGTTTTACCGTTTACGTTCAAAGCAAGCATGCAACTTCTCCTTTCGAGGACAAAACCATCACCGCGCGCGCCGAGGCGGGCACGCGGAACTTTTCTTGCGGGGATTCAGCGCGGATTGCGAAGCGCGATCAGACCGGTTGCCGCGACTTCGGTGGCGCTCTGTTACCGTTCATGCGCAGCGACTTTCCGACGGTCTCGCCACCGCACACCGCGCCGACTCTACCGGCGGCCAGGTCGCTCTGCTGGGCGAGCAGCTCGTCGTAATGATTGATCTTCCAGTTCAGGATCGACAGCGTTTCCTGCAACTGCGACATCTGGTCCTCGAGCTGCCGCGCGTGGGCCTCGAGCATTGCGCGTCGTTCTCCCGCCGTTGCGTCGCCCCGCCTGAACAGCTCGATGTAGCGGCCCAGCGACTCCGCGTCATGCCGGTCGACAGCATCTTGGTGAGGAAGTCGATCCACGTATGGTCGACTGCGTTATAACGGCGATGACCGCTGGCGGCCCTCGCGATCGGTCCGACCAGGCCGATGCGCTCGTAGTAGCGCAGCGTGTCCTCGGTGAGACCGGTAATCAGTGCGGTCTGCTTGATGGTGTAGAACTTGTCATCCATGGTTCGGGTAGAGCATAGAACTTCGAGTTAACTCCAAGTCAAGAGCTTTTGTTGTCCGTCCTGAAAACCGATCGGCAGAACAGGCATTCGCGCGGACCCCGCAGGCAACGCCAGCCGCGCCAGCCCGACAATGCAAGGCGCTGTCGGTCGGACACGTGGAACGCCGATCGGTTCGCAATCGCTCGTTGTTTGCGCGGCCACTGCCGGCTCATCGACGCGTTGATAGTCTTTGCGCTCCAAGGATGTGCATGAGGCGGTGCATCCAACTATGGACGCACCGAATTTGCGCGAGCGGGAAGGCGGAGCCTTTCAGAATGAAGGCGTGAATGTGTGAACTTGAAAGTTAGCCTGCACTGAAACGCCTTCGTCGTTTTAGTTCCGGCATAACTTGAAAGTTAGCCTGCACTGAAACGCGCATGAACCTCGCGCGTTTTCACGGCTTTCCCGCGGACGTAGGACGCGAGATGAGCACTCAGATCGTGGGCATCGTCGCCGACGCCGT
The DNA here is from genome assembly GCA_016194905.1 of Betaproteobacteria bacterium. Lineage (NCBI taxonomy): Bacteria > Pseudomonadati > Pseudomonadota > Betaproteobacteria > Betaproteobacteria bacterium. Next base: position 67,549 of record JACQAP010000031.1, on the reverse strand, counting down.
CGATGAGGCTCGACTTTCGGCGACGCAGGAACGGCATGCCCAGCAGGTACAGGCCGGGTGCTTCGACAACGCCACCGTCGTGTCGGATAGTACCCTTGCGGTCGAGGACGGGCAGGTCGAGCCAGGAGTAGTCCGGGCGAAATCCGGTTGCCCAGATGAGGGTCTTGATTCGGCCGCTGGTGAGATCGAGCAGGAGCGGCGGTGATTCTTCGACTTCGGTGGGTTCGAAACGGTGCGGCGGACCGACCTCGCCGTCGCAGCCGTTTTCCCTCGCCCATTCGTCGATCGTGTCGAGCAGCCTGATCATCTTGAGGTCGGCCAGCGCGCACACGTTGCGCAGCGATCCCGAGAACTGCGCCTTGCCCTGGTTGATGCCGGCAAGACGGCCCACAAGTTTCACGCCGATTCTCGTGAGCGAATTGAGATCGATCGTCCGGCGGTCGGTGTAGCCGGCGAGTTGCAGCGACGGCACGTTGCGTGCCCTGACGATATCGTCGACCTCGTCGTAACGCTGGTCGAGCACGCCGCTCGCGTCCATCCACCGCTTGATGTCTTTCCCGCGATAGACGCGGGGCACCCGCACGTGCTCGCCCACCGCCAGCGTCACGGGCCGGCCTGAGCGCTGGATCTCGTCCGCGATCTGGACGCCGGAAGCCGAGGCGCCGACCACGAACACGCCCCCTTCCTCGAGTTGATCCGGATTGCGGTACTGGATCGGCGTGAGCGTTTTCATCGCCGGCGGCACCGCCTCGGCAACCGCTGGCACGACGGGGATGTTGCACGCCCCGGTTGCCAGCACGACCGTCTCGCATTGCCAGTTGCCCTGGTCGGTCACGACTTCGTAACCCTCACCCCGGCTTCGTACCGAAATAACTTTGGTGTGGGTCCGCACCGGAGCGGAGATCACTTCGGCGTACTGCTCGATGAACCCGATGGTCTCCGGCATCGTGCGGAAGCCGTCGGGATCGCCGCCCTGGTAGCCGTAGCCGGGCAGCCGGCTCTGCCAGTTGGGCGTCAGCAGCGTGAGCGAATCCCAGCGCTCGGTTTTCCACGAGTTGGCGACCTCGCCGCGCTCGAGGACCACATGGTCGATCGAACGCTTGGCGAGCCACCAGCTCATGGCCAGCCCGGCCTGTCCGGCGCCGATTACAACGGTCGTCGTGCGCACGCGGTGTTGCCCTGCGGGTCGCGGTGCAGCGTTACTTTACCTCGACGGTGACATTGGTCGGGTTCGTGATGATGTCGTACACGGCCGAGCGCTTCTGCGATTGCGCGACGACAGCCTTGATGTCGTCGAGCGACGCATCGGCGTCGATCTTGTAGGTCACTTTGATGCCGTCGAAACCGTTGCGCACGTCCGGGTCGGCGCCGAGGATGCCGCGGATGTCCATCCCGGCTTCGAGCGTCGCTTTTACGGAACGCAACTGGATATCACGCGCCTGCGCGACAGCGGCGATGCCCGCGGTCAGGCAACCGGCCAGCCCGGCCAGCACGATCTCGACCGGCGTGGCGGCCGCATCTTCGGACGCGAAGACTTCCGGATGGTCGGAATCGAAGGTGAACTTGGTCTTGTGCTTCTGCTCGGCGCCGAGCCCGTAGAAACTGTCTACGGTGGAGCGGCTCTGCGTGCCTTTCACCCATTCGCAGGACGCGCGCCACTTGAACTGGGCGGCTTCCGGCGCCTTGGTCAGAGCTTCGCGCGCGCCGAACAATGCTTCGACGTTCACGCCGTTGTTGACGGGTTTTTCGGTCGTGGCCGTGGTCATGACTGGCTCCTCGTGGGGTTGATAATGGAGCCGGAGAGAATAGCAGCGGGTCCCGCGCGAAAGTTATTCCCGCCATATGATTTATTCGGGTTTGGATATTCGATCCGGTTATTTGCAGCCCGCCCGAGAGTGTTCGTCAAAAGACGGCATCGATCTCGACCTCGGCCTGCCCCGGATTCCGTCTTCCGCGGCGTGGACGATCACATCTGCCGGAAACGATGCGCGTAGCTCCTTCCCACCGCCACGGTGCGGCCGCCTTGGCGCAGTTCGAGAACATGGTTGCCGCGGATGTCGTTCTTCACCCGGGCGATGGCGGCCACTCTCACGATGGCATTGCGGTGAATGCGCCAGAACCGCTCGGGGTCGAGCGAGGTCTCGAGTTCCTTCAGCGGCTTGCGCAGCACCCATTCCTTGTCCGCGCACAGCGCGAGCGTGTATTTGTCCGAGGCGAAAAAGCAATCGACTTCTTCGACGGAGAGCAGGACCAGTTCGTTGTTCTGGGAAACCTGCAACCACTGCAGGAAACCCGGCCGGGCCCGCAGCGCGTCGGACAGCTTTGCCAGCAAGTCCGTCAAATCGGGCGGCGGGGTTGCCGAGGCGGACTTCAGCCGCTCGACGGCGCGCGCGAGACGTTCCGCGTTCACCGGCTTGAGCAGATAGTCCAGCGCCGCCGCCTCGAATGCCTGTATCGCGTACTCGTCGTGGGCGGTGACGAAGACGATATGACACGGTTTCGCGGCGCGGCGCGCGACTTCGAGCCCCGACATGACTGGCATCCGGATGTCGAGGAAGGCGATGTCGGGCCGGTGCGCGTCGATCGCATCGAGGGCTTCGCCGCCGTTGGCGGCCTCGGCGACGATCTCCAGTTCGGGCCAGGCCGTTGCGAGCTGCCGGCGCAGAAACTGGCGCAGCGGGGCTTCATCGTCCGCGATGATGGCGGTGGGCATGAGCTACGCAGCAGGTTGCGCCGGCGGATCGATCGGGATCTCCAATCTGATCTTCAGCCCGCGAGGCTGATTCGGCTGCAACAGGAATTGCGCTCGGTCCGCGTAGAGCGCCTGCAGTCTCGCGCGCACGTTGGAGAGTCCGACGCCCGGCACCGAATCTTCGGACAGGCCCGAACCGGTGTCGGCAATTTCGATGTCGAGCTTGTCGCCCGAACGGCACGCCTTCACCGTGATCCGGCCACCCTGCGCCTGCGGTTCGAGCCCGTGGTGCACGGCGTTCTCGGCAAGGGGTTGGATGATCAGCGGGGGCAGGCGCAGCTTGTTCAGCTCCGCGGGCACGTCGATCGAATAGCTGAGCCGCGCTCCCATGCGGACCTGCTGAATGCCGAGGTAGGCCCGCAGCAGCATGATTTCGTCGCCGAGGGTGACCTGGTCGGTGCGCGTGCGCTGCAGCGAGACGCGCAGGTAGTCCGTCAGGTCTTCGAGCATGTGCTCGGCCTTTTGCGGTTCGTTCCGGATCAGGCTGAGAATGTTGGAGAGCGTATTGAACAGGAAATGCGGTTCGATCTGCGCTTGCAGCAATCGGAGGTTGGCCTCGGCGAGCTGCTTTTCATAGGCCGCGCGCGCGAGCGCATCCTCGCGCATTGCCGCTGTCGCCTCCGCGATCGCTTCGCGGGAATAGAAATAGTAGCAAAACCCCGTGCCGAATATGAGCGAAATGACCAGCGTCAGCACCAGATGATTGGGATGCTCGGCGAACAAGCGCAGGAGATCGGTGCCGGTGGCAATGGCGGCAAGATATACCCCGACCGCGGTTCCCGCCGGAATGGCGATGACGGCGATTTTCCAGTCCATTCGGGTGCTGCCGCGCAAACCGCCCAGCAGGCGCGACAGCAGGAAGATCGAGGTGCTGATGGAAAGCGAATAGACCAGGTTCTTCCAGAACGGATAGTCCTTGATCTGGGTGAGCCCGACAGCGAGGACCACCATGCTCAGCCAGAGCAGGCCCAATTGCTTGAAGAACTCGCCGAGCGGCAGGAACGGATTGATGCGCATCAGTCGGAATGCAGGCTTGGCCGCAATCGGCGGGGTCGGTGGGTGTCTTTGCATCAATTATGCGTCCCGGACCCGCTCTTTTGTTCAAAACGAGATTTGCAGGGCGACGAAGGCCACGCGGTCTTCCGGCAGCAAACGATAAGCCGCGTCTTTCGGACCGCCGTAGGCCCGGTAACCGGCGTCGAGCCGGAAGCGGTCTCCCTCGTAACCGGCGGAAGCGGTAACGACCCAGCCGCCGTCTTCAGGAGTGACCAGAACGTCGAGGGCGGGATCGATGGACCGGCTTTCGCCGCGATGGGAGAGCCGAAGCAGGAGGTTCTCCCGCAACAGGTTGGGATGATTGAAGAACTGCGCGCTCCACGCGATGTTTCCCGCAATCGCGCCGGCCGGCACACCCGGCATGCCCTGCAGACCGGATTGCGAGCGGGTGAGGTCGGCCAACGCCTTCCACTCCGAATGCGTGAAGGCGCTGCCGTCGTACCAGGCTTCGCCCAGCAGCGACCATCCGGCTTCTCCGGTCCAGGTGAATCCCAGCAGTGCCTTGACGCCATTTTCATACGTGAGCGTTTCGACAGGATCCGCGCTTGCCAGCAAGACGGAGTTCTGCCCGGCGAGGCGATTGATCTGTTTTTCGTAGCGGCGCTGATAAAGAACCGAGGCATGCAATTCGGTGCCGTCGCCGGTCACCCGGGAAAAGGCCGCGCCGGTTTCCCCGCGGTAGCGTTCCGAAATGCGGGCCACGGCATGCCAGTCGGTGCGATCCGAGCGCAGGTAGTATTTGATCGCCAGAGACTGGTCGTCGCGCGCCTCGACTTCGCGGCTGCGGCCGGGATTGGCGAGCACGACCATCCAGGCGTCCTCGGCGCCGAAGCGCTCCCAGGAAACATAGGGAATACCTTCCAGCGTGGTGGTGAAGAGGGCGCGGCGGTTCTCCTGCTGGATCACGTCGAGGGGGCGGAAGGCGAAGCCCACGTCCCAGCTCATGATCTTTTTGCCCAGCCCGATGCGCTGTCCCGCGACCTGGGTGTCGTAATACAGCTCGTTGAGGACGATCTCGTTGTCCGGCTCCGATGCTTCGCGTGCTGTGGTGCGTACCGTCGATACCAGGTTCACATCGAACGGCTTCGCGCGCAGTTCGGCTTCACCGATGGCCCGGTCGCGTCCGAGGCCGGTCCGGTCGTTGGCGACGGCAAAAGGACTGTCCGCGCGCTCGCCGTGGAATTCCGGTATCGCTCTCAGCGTGACCGCGACATCGTCCCCGTAACCCGGGACGGGCAACAGGGCCACGACGAACAGAAATCGAGGCCACGCGTTCATTCCCTGAGATCGTTGCGGGTCAGGAACATGGGGTTGTAGAACTCGTCGGCGATCGAACGGGATTCCCGCTTGAGATAGCGGATCACTGTTTGCCGTCCGGTCTGGATTTCATCGGTGAGGGTCATCGCGCTGACCTGCGGGCGGCCGTCGACATCCTCGACCGTGAACCTGGCCTGCTTCGCCAGCTTGTCGGAAGCCACGTAGAGATCTGCCTTCACCGGGCGCGAATCGGCTTTGGCCAAATACAATTCCACGCGCTGGTAGCTCACCCCCTTGCGTTGCGCGCTCAGCGCGAGATGAAGGCAGGGCGTGCCGTTCACGTTCTGCTCGCCGACCACCGCGCCCGTGTAATCCTCGCTCCACGTCATGGTCGCGATGTCGCCGGCCGAAGCGTCGCCCAGCAGCTTCTGCAGCGGCGTGATGCGGATCGGTCGCTGACTCTGCGGCATGATCTGCCAAAAATCATCGGCGAGCATCAGCAGCTTCTGACCTTTTTCGCTCGGCGACTGCATCAGCACCAGCGAGCGCCGGCCGGGCTTGAGGTAGACGGTATAGCGGCGTTCCTTGTCGAGGGAATTCGACTTGTAGAGCCGTATCTCCGTATCCACCTTGAGCGCGTCGGCGGGAAGGCGGAATTCGTCGGCGGCTTTCAGGAGTGCCGGTACATCTGCCGCAGCGGCGGTGCTTGCGAACAACGTTGCAGCGACGAACGACAAGAATTTAGACATGGGCGAGGGCCTCGACGATGGGTTTGCGGGATGCCTTCCGGCTGACGATCCAGGCGGCGGCGATGGACAACAGCACGATCGTCGCGGCGGTGATCGCGTACAGCGGCGGCGACATGTTTACGTGCAAGGGGTAGCCGACCGAGCGTCCCGGGGGCGGGGGCATCTGGAAGTCGGCGAGCAAAAAGAAAAGCGAGGTGCCGAGGGCGAACAGCGTCCCGGCGACCGTCCCCGCGATCCCGAGCAGGAAACCCTCGAGGGCGAACACGCGGACGATCTGTTTCGGCAGCGTCCCGAGCGCGCGCAGGGTGCCGATTTCCCGGGTGCGCTCGATCACCGCCATCGCCAGCGTGTTGGAAACCGCGAACAACACCATGGTGACGATGACGATGCCGAGCAAACCGAAGATGCGGTTGTAGAGCTCCCTGACGGCGACGTAATAGAAGGCCTGGTCGCGCCAGGTCTGCAACGCGCGGTCGGGATAGAGGCGGGCCATAGTGTCCCGCACCGAATCCGTCTGCTCCGTATCGCGCAGATACACCGACAACGTACTCACCCGGTCCGTCAGCAGCAGATGTTGCGCGGTGGCGAGGTCGGTAAAGACCAGTCGCTTGTCCACTTCCGGCACGCCCATGGTGACGATGCCGCGTACCTTGACGTCGATGGCATTGAGGCTGCCCGAGGTCGTGGTGGACAGCAGCGTCAGCCCGGTTCCCGGTTCGGCTTTCATCAGGCGCGCCAGTTCGGAGCCGAGCAGGATCTCGGGCGGCGAAGCGGGCGACGGGATCGAATCGAGCAGGCTGCCGGCCAGGACTTTCATCGACGGCCCTTTGACGCTGAACTCCCCGTCGGGATCGACCCCGATGCCGACGAACACCGTCGACTTGTCGCCGTTGCTGAGCAACCCGGACAGTTGCACGCGCGGCAAGGCCATGCGCACGCGCGGATCCTCCTCGACTTTCTTCTTGATCGCGGCGTAGTCGTCGAGCCCATATTGCATCGGGGTGTCTTCATCGCGATCGAAGAAATCCTTGTGGGCGATGATGACATGGCCGCTCTCGCGCGCAGCCAGTTCGCGCAGCGACTCGTAGGTGAACAGCGCGAATCCACCGCCGATCAGCACGCCCGCCGTTCCGACGGCCGCGATGGCCACGGTGATGAACGAGCGGCGCCGGTTGCGCAGGACATTCTTGAAAGCGAAGACGAGCCATTTCATTGCAGCCTCCCGTCGCTGAGCGCCACGACGCGGTCGCAGCGATTGACCATGCGCGAATCGTGGGTGGCGATGAGGAAGGTGACGCCGCGGCTGCGGCCCAGCGCCTGCATCATGTCGATGATGTGGGCGGCGGTGTCGCCGTCGAGATTGGCGGTGGGTTCGTCGGCGATCACCAGGCGCGGCGTTCCCACCAGGGCGCGGGCGATGGCCACGCGCTGGCGCTGGCCTCCCGACAATTCGTCGGGAAGGCGCTTGGCCATGTCGCGCAATCCGACCTGATCGAGAACGGATTCGACGGCCGCCTTGCTGCGCTTGGCCGGCACGCCGGCGACCATAAGCGGAAATTCCACGTTGTCGCGCACCGACATCACCGGGACCAGGTTGAAACCCTGGAACACGAAGCCGATCTTCTCTCTCCTCATCAACGTCAGTTCATCCTCGGACAGCGAAGACGTATCCAGGCCATCGATGCGGCACCCGCCGCGGGTCGGGCGGTCGATCAATCCGCAGATGTTGAGCAAGGTGCTCTTGCCGCTGCCAGAGGGTCCCATCAGGGCGGTGAATTCGCCGCCATGGATCGTCAGCGAAACGTCCTGCAGGGCGTCGACTTCCGTCTTTCCCAACTGGTAGGTCTTGCCGACTCCCTCAACCCGGATCAATTCGCCGGTCGTTATCCGTGCGGGCGCATTCATTGGCCGAGCTCCTTCAGGCGCGCGGCGGCGGCGGGCATGTCCAGGCTCTTCGGGTCGAGCTCGGCGACGCGCTTCAGGAGACTGACCTCCTCCTGCTTCCTGCCTTCCTTCTGGGCGACCAAGGCGGCCTGGAAGTAGAAGCGGGCCTGGATGGCAGCGGGAGAGGCGGCGAAGACTTCGCTGTTCATGGTGCGCGTCAGTAGCGACCGACCGCGGTCGTAGCGGTGGAAGAACTGATCCGGCGCCTTGAGGAAGGTGTTGGCCGCGACCAGACGGGTCTCGATGGAGAGCGGAACCGAGCGCAGCAGTTGCCGGTCATGCTCGGGACCGAGTTTCGCCAGCGACTTGTCGATCAGATCCAGGCCCTGTTCCCCCAGCCTGAGCTTGTTCCACGGCAGGTACGCGTCGCGCGCCTTGATCGCGAAGGTACTGCCGTAGTAGGCGAGATAAAGGGGGTTGTCCGGCTCCTGTTCGGTGAGCGCGTGGAATTTCTCGGCGGCCTGTTCGTTGTCCTTTTCGGAACCCCGCAATCCGCGTTCGAAGAGGGACTGTGCTTCGAGAAACTGTTCCGGCTTCTCTTGGGCGGCCATCGCCGCCGACCAGGGAGTACTCAACGAAAGACCTATCAGTGCTGCCGCCAGTGCAATTTTCATGACCCGACTCCTTTTCCGTGATTGACACGGTCCGGAAAATTAGTCGGATTGCCTGCCGGGTGCAGCAGCGATGCGACGAACCGGGGAAAGGGCGGGATAAACCGCTTGGGCAGCGGACGAACGGAAACGCAAGGACGGGATTCCGCCGTCCGGGAAGCCGGAACGGCTCAGCCCGCCCCGGTTGGTTCGACGGTTCAGTTCGGATAGGATCGAAGCATGGAGATTCCTTGCCATGCAAGTGCTCGCGCGCGTCGTCGAGGCCGGCAACTTCACCAAGGCGGCCGATACCCAGAGCATGCCGAAGGCGGTCGTTCTTCTCCGAAGCAGACTTTCATCGTTGAGGTAACCGGCCGCCGGATTGCGAAGCGCGGAGGGAACCGACGAGCGCAGCTTGTTTGCGGTCTGGGCTGGCCCTGCTAGGGTTGATATGCGCTATTTTTTCCTTAACTTGCTCTGCCGAGACCGACCCTGTCGCCAAAGAAGGGAGAGCGCCTATCTGTTGCAGGAGTCCCAAGCGGTCAGGCTGGAGCCAGGCTCGAATAATTTTGCCGTCTCTGACTTGATAGATGACGATGGCAGTTTGAGTCACCTGCTTCTGGCTCGGCGGAAACCCTGCAAACGGGCCCATGTGAGTAGCCTGAAACTTCCATCTGACCGCGACCCGATCTCCCTCGGCAATCAGATCTTCAAGATCAAATTGGATATCGGGAAACCCGTTTCGAAGCGCGACAATCGTGTTGGCAAATTCAGATGGACCCTTCTCACCGCGGCCGCCGACAAAATCGTCGGCAATGAGCTGCGCAAGTAATTCCACTTTTCCTGGATTGATGCAATCTTCGTAAAGTCTCCGAACCAGCCGTTTATTTTTCTCCGGGGTTTGAATTGCCGACATCGCGTTCGCTCCATCAAGAGTTGTGAATTGAAGAATACTTGGGATTCCCGTCAGTTGCCGCTGCCGTAGGGGCGGGTGAGGATCTCGAGGAGATGACCGTCCGGGTCCTCGAAGTACACCCCGCGGCCGCCATCACCGTGGTTGATCTCGCCGGGCCGGGTCTGTCCAGGATCGGCCCAGTAGGGGAGGTCGCGCTTGCGGATCCGGCCGAAGATCTCGTCGAACTCGGGCTCGCTGATCAGGAAGGCGTAGTGCTGGGAGGCGATCTCGCCGTCGGCATCCATGAAGTCGAGGCTCACACCATTGTCGGTTTCCACTATCCGGAACGGCCCGAAGCGAGTCGGGGCGGGGAGGTCGAGGATCTCGGCCAGGAAAGTCGCCGACGCCTGGCTGTCGTGAACGGACACGATGGTATGGTTGAGCTGCACGGTCATGGAGCGTTCCTCTCGGTTGTTCCCGCCATTCCCATCGGAATGAAGGTAGTTGTCATTGGACCTGTGCCAGTGTAAAACCTTAACTTAAGTTGAGGTCAAGCACGAAAAGCACATGAAGAAAAAGAGGCGAACATGGGCAACATCGATCCGAGTGACTACGGCAAGGAACTCACCGTGGGCGAGGTCGCAGCACGCAGTGGCGTGGCCGTCTCCGCGCTCCACTTCTACGAATCCAAAGGTCTGATCAAGAGCTCGCGCAATCAAGGCAATCAGCGCCGCTATCGACGTGAAGTGCTGCGCCGCGTGGCCGTCATCAAGGTGGCGCAACGCGTCGGCATTCCGCTGGCGTCGATTCGCGAAGCCCTGATGACGCTGCCGGAGAGGCGCACGCCCACGGCCGCGGACTGGAGCAAGCTGTCGGTCAGATGGAAAGCGGAGTTGGACGATCGAATCACCAAGCTGACGCAACTGCGCGATCAGCTCAACGAATGCATCGGCTGCGGTTGCCTGTCGATAGAAATCTGCCGGTTACGCAACCCCTGGGACAAGCTTTCCGAACAAGGACCCGGACCGAGGTTGCTTGATCCGGACTAGCGTATGGCCCGGATGGAACAACATGCAGCCCTCATCGCGGATCGCGCGGCCGGCAAGCGCCCGAGGTAGTCGATCATGGCCGTTGATCCCGGTGTACGGACTTCAACGACATTTGCCGACACTGCGGACATTGTTGATTCGAACGAGGCGGTCGCGATCTAAACTTCCGACAGGCTAGCCGGCGGATGCGTCGGCGCTCCGCTCCGGGGTGCTCCGGGCGGCAGCGCCTTGCGGCGAACTTTTCTCGTTCGTTTTCTTTCGCGTGCCGGTCCGGCGGGAAAAAACCGCGTGGTCCAGCCTCTCGGCGGCGGCAAGACAGTTGTCGAGAAGCCGGCTGGTACGGGCGGATTCCGGCGAGTCGTCCCGCATCCAGCAAAAGACTGTCGTCAGGTAAATCGTGGTCAGTCCGGTCTCTTCCAGCGCACGCCGCAGGTAAGTGGCGTCGCGGCGAGCGGCTTCGCGCATCCACTGCACCGTACGGCTGACTCGCATCAGCCCGGGTATCTGGATTTGGATGTGACCCGGTTCCAGCTTGCCGTAGATCATCTGCCGGGTCGCTTTGCGGTGCGGCGCAAGCGCGCCCAGCCAGGCCATGATCAGCCGGTGCAGGCGACGGCGGGGCGTCAGCTCGAGGAAGTCGGCCGCTTCGGCCGCCTTAAGCATGGCGCTGTCGGCGCGGTCAAACCAGGCGTCGACCACGTCTTCCTTTTCGCGGAAGTGGTGGCGCACTTCGTCGAGGGTGATTTCCAACTGCGCCGCGACATCGTGCAGCCGCACCGCTTCCCATGAGTTGCGTTCGGCCAGCTCGATTGCGGTGTCCACGATCCGGTCCCGCACGTTGACTTTGGTTGCCATGGCACACCTCCATTGGGATGATTTTCCCCCAATTCGGGGAATCAGGGGGGGCGGGCTTGCGGGAACCAGGTGGGTCACCCTTTATGCAATATGCAACGGAAAGCAAACGGGCCCCATCGAGACCCGCTTTCGTCTCTTGACGATCGTAAACTATATGTTTACGATTACGTTCGTGATTCGTTCGTTTGCATCTTCGGAGGCCGAACGCTTCTTCGCAACTGGAAAGTCGCGGCGGCGAGTCTGTTTTCGATTCGAAAGCGGTGACGCCTTCGACGTCGAAATCGTCGATTACCACTGAGGTGGAAGAGTTATGGCTATCAAAAACGGCTTGCCCGCGGTGCATCCGGGGGAGTTTCTCAAGGAGATGCTGGAAGAACTCGGCACCTCGCAGGCGAAGTTCGCCCGCACAATCGGGGTCTCGTCAATGCGAATCTCTCATGTCGTCAAGGGCACACGGCCGGTCACTGCGGAACTCGCCCTGCTGTTCGGCAGGGCATTCGGGCAGTCGCCGCAGTACTGGCTGAATCTCCAGGCGGCCTACGATCTCAAGACTGCCGAGCGCGGCATGAAAGGCCGGTTGCGTGGGGTGCGGCCTCTTGCTCATGCGTGAGGTCTCGGCGGCCGACTCGAAGGTATGGGCCTGACTCTCCGGCTTCGTGCGGGCATATCAGTTCGCCGGAAAATTCGCCGCTCTCATTCGTTCCGGACAGGCGCGTTGTAGCGCTGGCGCGCCGTCGCTACAGCATCACGAGAACGGTCAGCCCCCCGGGCCTGTTCTGCTCGATTCGCGCATCGCCGCCATGGTGCCGCGCAATCTTACGCACCAGCGACAACCCCAGGCCGGTGCCGGTCGCGTCCGCGTGCCGCGCGCGGCGGAAGGGTTCGAACACCGTTTCGATCTCTGTCGCCGCGATGCCTGGGCCCTGGTCGCTCACGCGCAGCGCGGCGCGCCCGCCTTCCCGGCTCACCGATACGCTCACCGGTGGCTTGCCGTGGCGCAGCGCATTCTCCACCAGGTTGCGCAGCAGGCGCCGCAGCAGCGCGGGGTTGCCGCTCACGATCACCGGCTCGCCGCCCACGCTGCAGCCTTCGTAGCGCGCACCTTCCTCCGCGGCGAGCGCGAGCAGGTCCACCTCTTCTTTTAATTCCGGCTCGCTGAGCGCGTCGAGCCGGCTGCTGAGCAGGATGCCTTCGATCAACTCGTCGATCTCCGCAATGTCGCGCTCCAGCTCGGCTTTGCGCCTGGGGTTGGCGTCCTCCTTGAGCAGCTCCACGCCCAGGCGAATGCGCGTGAGCGGGGTGCGCAGCTCGTGCGAGGCATTGGCCAGCAGCATCCTGTGCGCGCTGAGCAGTTCTTCGATGCGCGCGGCGGCGCGGTTGAAGCTCATGGCCAGTCGCGCGACTTCGTCGTGCCCCTCGACTTTCACGCGCGCCGAAAGATCGCCGCGCCCGAGCGTTTCCACCCCGTCCTGCAGGCGTTCCAGACGGCGCGTGAGGCGGCGCACGACCGGGTGCGCGGCGATCGCGACCACGATGAACAGCAGCACCAGGGCGACGACAAGAGCCAGCCCCGGACCATGTCGGAACGGGCGGTCTGTCGCTTCCCGGCGCGCGACCAGCCAGCGCCCGTCCGGAAGCCGAACCGTCCCCGCCGGGTGGCCTCTCATGTGCGGAGCGAACATGCCGCGGGCGATCTCTTCTTCCGGCAGGGACAGGGGTGCGCCCACGGCGGCGAGGAGGCTGCGGTCGGCTGCGAACAGCGACACGTCCGCGCGCAGGCCGGCGCTGATTTTTTCTAGCGCGGCCTGCTGCCCGGTTTTGTCGGTGGAGGCCGGCGGCAGGATGTTCTGCGCAAACTGCGCCACCATTTCGCCGCCTTGCCAGACACCGGCAGCGTCGCCCAGCGTGCGCCATAGCAGGCCCGCGGCCAGCGCAAACACGACCAGGCTCGCCAGCACGGCAAGGTAAATCCGGAAGTACAGGCGTGTCATCGGCAGTTCAATCCTGCTGCCGCGCGAACACGTAGCCGCTTCCGCGCACGGTGACGATCCGGCGCGGTCTCTTCGCGTCGTCCTCGATCGCGGCACGGATGCGCGAGATGTGCACGTCGATGGAACGGTCGAAGGCTTCCAGGGTCTCGCCCTTCAATTTTTCCATCAGAGCTTCGCGCGAGAGCACGCGACCGGCGCTTTCCGCCAATGCGAGCAGCAGCGCGAACTGATGGCTGGTCATCTCGCGCGACACGCCGTCGATGCGTATCGCGCGGGCGCCGCGGTCGATCTCCAGCCGGCCGAAGCGCAGGACATCAGCGGCGATGCCTGCCCTGCCGCGCCGCAGGATCGCGCGCAGCCGCGCCAGCAGTTCACGCGGTTCGAAGGGCTTGGGCAGATAATCGTCCGCACCCATTTCCAGACCGACGACGCGGTCCATCGCATCGCCGCGCGCGGTGAGCATGAGAATCGGCAGCGCCGAATCGGCGCGCAGTTTGCGGCACACGTCCAGGCCATCCATGTCCGGCAGCATCAGGTCCAGCACCAGGGCATCGAAGGCTTCGCGCGACGCGCGGTCCAATCCGGTGGCGCCGGTTTCGGCCACGGTGACGCGATAGCCCGCCTCGCCCAGATATTCGCTGACCAGCGAAGCCAGGCGCGGGTCGTCTTCGATCAGGAGGATGCGGCTGGATGCGGAGTGTGTGGCGGGCACGGTGAGCCTGAATTTACCCGCACGGGCCGGGCTTGTCGAAGAGCTTCGACAAGCCCGGCCCGTGCGGTTGGATCGTTGGATGCCGGAGCGGCCGCTCAGCCGTGATGGAACCGGTGGCCGAAGTGCTGCGCGAGCTCGGCGAGTTTCCTGCGTTGTTCCACCGTCAGCACATCGGCTGCGTCCGCCAGTGCCTGGGTCAACCGCTTCGTGGTGGCGTCCACCAGCGCGATCTGCTCGGCGCGAAGGTTCTCGATCGCGGCACGGTCCACCTTCTCGGCGCTCATCAGGTCGATGGCCTGCTGGTGTGCACTTTTCACCTTGCCCCGCAACGGCGCGAGGTCGTGGGCGGCACTTTTTGCAATGGCAGTGAGCTTGTCCTTCTGCTCCGGCGTGGCATCCACTTCAACGGCAAGATGCTTGACCATGCGCTCGACGTGCTCGTCCAACTGCGCGGGATCCATCGTTTCCGACATCAGACTGCCGGGGCCATGCGCGAAAGATCTGCCGGCATAGCCGCCGACAAAGCCCGCAGCCAGCGCCACCAGCAGGATGAATAGACCGCGTCCGAAGCGTGCGCCGCCGTGGCCGGACCGGCTGCAGCGAGATCCGGAGGATTGGGGGGAGGTTTCCAGGGTTTCCATATCAGTGTCTCCGTGAAGAGGGTCGGGCACCATTGCCCGATGCCGCCACCTTGGCGGCGGGACGTTAACGGCCGTTCTCGCGAAGGTAAAGATTTGTAAAGCGGCGGGGCTTCGCCAAATTCAGGGCAACGAGGCCGGTAGCCGTCGCGCCAAGCGCTGTTCGACCCAATCCCGCGTTGACCGCCCAATACCCCGGCGTTGCAGGGCGGTTCGAAATGATTTCGTATCTTTCCTATCCGCGCGAACCCTTCTTCAATGTAGACGACTACTCCTCACCCAGTGTCAGCCTGGCATGGCTGCGAGCCGTTTGGCCGAGTCGGTCAGTCCAGACAGGATTTTATCGAGGACATTCGGCGGGAAACCATCGGGAATTTCGCGCTGGACTGAAGCCACCACATCCGGCGTTCGCTTTAGGATCTCTTCTATGAGCGGCTCGGCATTTTCGCCCATGCCGGTCAGCGCCGCAGTTTCGTTGAAATGCCGCCGGAGAATTTCGCTCATGCGGTAATGCTTGTTCTTTCCGCGGATGGCCATCGCCAGCCTGAGGTCCTGCCGGGCAATGTTATTCGGCCCCTTGCCGACAATCGGCCAGAAGGAGAGCACGTCGTAAAGCGGCGTCAGGCGATAGCGGCCCTGGCTCAGGATGCGAATGCTGAAATTCTTTGCATGCCCGTCACCCGCTGCGAGCATCCAGAACACGATCTGCGCTATGAGCAGTACCGCCAGGTCTTTCTCCCTGTCGTCGGAACCGCCGAGTATGCGTGCCAGTTCCGGGATTCCAGGTCCTCCGTCGGCTTCGTACTTCCTCGTGGAGGGCAAGCCCAGTGCCTGGCAGAAGTCCTCCTGAACAAGGCGAAGCCAGTATTTCCCGCTGGAGTGCAACAACCTGTCGAAGCGCTCAACGATGAGTACCTTCTGCGACCCGAACCGCGCGATTTCGCAGTCCGCAATGGGGATGCCGTATGCGCGAATTATTTTCGAGCACAGCCATTCGTTTTCCACCGACGAGCGCATATCCGCATTGCGGCCGCCGACGAGGCCAAGCGGAAGTTTGAAAATGTGCGTCGTCGGGGTGCTGCCCAATGGCTCGCACCATTTGCGCTTGTGATACAGAAACGCCGTTTTTTCCTGGGCGCCGGCAATCGAGATGCGGAATTCGTCTTGCGCAAGCTCGCGCAGTCGCACGGAAGAGACGGTTTGCTTCAGCCTGGCTTCGATCTGGGCTTCGCCAAGCGGCTTTGCGTCGATCGTCCGGATGTCGCCCGGTTGTTCGCCGATGGGTAATAGCTGGACCGCCCCCACGCAATCGCGGCCGATTGCGGTGAGCAGGTCGAATGCGTTGCGGGAATCGGTTCCGAACTGGTTCTGGATTCTCTGGCGGATCGAGTCGCTGTCGGGGAGCAGGTTGTCGAAGTAATTGGCGATTGCCCTGCCTTTGATCGGGGCATTGTCGGGACTGAATGGGATCGACAGGGAGAGTGGACGGCCCTCGGCAGACTTCATCCACCCCGCGTCGTACTGGAATGCTTCTACGCCCCGTCTGGGAATGGTCCACTCACCGGCTCGGTGGCCATTTACCCAGATGGCAAGTTCCCGGATACGGGATTTTCTGCCCATGGCTTACCAGTCGTCCTTGCGCCGTGGTTGGCGATCCTGGACGACCAGATCCAGACCGAGGATGTTGAAGAGGTCGACCAGGCGATCGAATCCGAGTGCGCCGGGGTCGGCTTCGATCTGCGACATGCGGTTCTGGGTGATCGCCAGTTTCGTTGCCAGCGCATGCTGGGTAAGACCGCGCGCGCGCCTTCTGGCCTTGATGATGTGGCCAAGCTGCGTGCTGTTGGTCAGTAGCTGCGTCATGATTGATTTATCAGTATCGATGATAAACGCACAGTATCAAGATTGCTGATATACGTCAAATATCATTAATACTGATGAGCAGGTTTGCCCTGCATCCTGCTGTCGCGCCTGATCACGCTTTCCATGCCGCCCGCCGGTCGCGGCGCGTTTTCGGCTACGCTAGGCCTCTTGTTTCCGAACCGGAGCTTGTCATGCACTTCAAAAACCTTCCTGGCACCGACCTGAACGTTTCGCGGGTCTGCCTCGGCACCATGACCTGGGGCGAGCAGAACACCGAAATCGAGGCCCACCAACAGCTCGACTACGCGATCGATCAGGGCATCAACTTCATCGATACCGCGGAGATGTATCCGGTGCCGCCGAATGCGAAGACGCAAGGGCGCACCGAAACCTATCTCGGCACCTGGCTGGCGAAACAGGAACGGGATCGGCTGGTCATCGCGACGAAAGTCGCCGGGCCGGGCCGCCGCGACTGGATCCGCAACGGGCGCACCGACCTGACGCCGGACGTGATCGCCGACGCGGTGGACACCAGCCTCGAACGCCTGCAGACCGATTACATCGACCTGTACCAGATCCATTGGCCGCAACGCAACGTACCGAATTTCGGCGCGACCGAGTTCGATCCCGCGAAGGAAAAAGACGGCCCCTCGATTCACGATCAGGTGGCGGGCATGGCCGCGATGATCAAGGCCGGGAAGATCCGCCATTACGGCCTGTCCAACGAGACGGCCTGGGGGGTGTGCGAATTTCGCCGGGCGGCCGACGAGCTGGGCTTTCCGGGACCGGTCACGCTGCAGAACAGCTACAGCCTGCTGTCGCGCAATGTGGACAACGACCTCGCAGAGACGCTGTTTCGCGAAAACATGTCGCTGCTCGCCTACAGTCCGCTCGCGGCGGGCATTCTCTCCGGGAAATACATGGGCGGGGCGAAGCCGGCGCGGACGCGCTTCACGCTGTTCGATTCGCTCGGCCTGCGTTTCCGCAAACCGATGGTCTCCGAGGCGGTGGATGCGTACGCGGCACTCGCCCAACGGCGCGGGCTGACGCTGGTGCAATTGGCCCTCGGCTATGTTGCGAGCCGCTGGTTCATGGGGGCGTCGATCGTCGGTGCGACTTCGATGGCGCAACTCGAGGAGGACATCGCCGCGGCGCAATTCGCGCTCGACGCGCAGACGCTGGACGAGATCAAGCAGATTCAGTTGCGCTACCCGAATCCGGCGGCCTGAGCGAAGAGCAGCAAGAACGTCAGACGAGAAAACGGGCACCAATCGGTGCCCGTTTCGTTTGTTCAATTCCGCGGGCCTGCCTCGCGCACCACCCAATCACTTCATCGCATCAACAAGCACTTCGGGGTGGCGCTGTGCGATACGGATAAGGCTCTTTGCCGCGCCGGATGGCTCGCGCTCGCCTTGTTCCCACTTCTGGAGCGTTCGTACCGAAATGCCGAGAAGCTCCGCGAACTGCGCCTGACTGAGCCCGCTCGCGTTGCGGGCGGCCACGACGGCCGGAACTTTCACCCGCGATTTCCGCGCAGCCTTGCCCGTTTTCATCTGCTTCACGCTACGCAGAAGATCCCGGTGGAAGGTCTGTACTTCCGCATCATTTGTTTTCTTGGCGGATCGCATTTTTCAACTTCCAAAAAAATAAAACGGGCATCATCGGTGCCCGTAACGGGTTTCGCGTCCAAAAACCCAGCTAGTCAAGCCTGACTGGGTTACATGCGTGAACCGCTACGCGGTCACGCGCACGTTGTCGTGGAGAAACTCCGGAGCGAAGTCAGCCCCGTTTGGCCACACGAGATTGTGCAACTCGGGGTCGACACGGAAACGCTTGAAGGTGTCCATATCCCGCAGCGGCTCGAACATCGTGCCGTGCAATTCCGGTCCCAGGTCGATGTCACCTTCGACCCCGTCGCTGAACTTCAGGCGCAGCACATATCCCGTCATATGGCGGGCATGGATCAGACGATAGCGCATGTCGCTACTCCAAAGGCTCGATCTTGTTCAATGGCTGGCGGTCCTGTGCCAGCGCCCAGTCGGCGAGCAGTTCTCTCCTGTGGACCACTCGCCACTCCTGCACATGGGCCAGAGCACGCCTGGGAAACTCGCCGCTCACGATGCCACCTTCAATCTCCACGACAACCTCGTGCTCTCCGTAGATAGCGTGAAAATGCGGAGGGGCGTGATCCCGGTAGTACATCGCGATGATGATTCCGAGAAAACGGCTTAACTCCGGCATTGCAAAAGGTTACGCTGACGAGCGATCACAGGCAACCTCATGAGGAAGGCCATATCGCCGATTGCTACTGAGATAAAAGGGTAATGGCGATCAAGAACGTCTTGCCTGCGGTGCACCCGGCGGAGTTTCTCATTCGTGTCTTCGTGTCTTCGTGCCTTCATGGTGAATTGGTTGCGCTTGTCGCTTCTCAGTCGTCGTCCTTGATGCCGGCGCAGTTCGGGCCGAGCCAGAAACCTTTTATGTCCACCAGGACCTTGCCCTTCCCGTCGCCGCGTACCCTGACGATGTTGGCCGAGAGGCTTTCGGGCGTCTTGGCTTCGATCGTCATCTGCGATGTGGAGGCGTGCGGTTCCGGGCAGGTCTGCTCCATCACCAGCCGGGTTTCGGTTCTCGACACGACTTTGCGCGTGCATTTGCCGTCGTCCTTGTCGGCCTGGATGATGCGGTCCTGGTCGAGATTCTCCTGCGTCACGCAGATCTTGTGCGTGAGGGTGACGGGCTTGGCCGCCCGCTCCTTCATGGCTTTCTCGACCTTCGCGCGTTTTTCCGGCGGCATGGTCGCCAGTACGTCCGGCGGGAGCGGATTGCCCACTATCAGGGTGTTCATGCTCATTTGCCACGCGCCGGGCTTGGCGTTGAAGGAGGCGGCGAGCGTTTGCAACGGCGTGCTTGCAGCCAGTGCAACGGCGATCGTGACCAGCGTTCTCGCAAACATGCTATCTCCTGCAGTCAGAGAACTATCGGATTGCAGTTTACTTCAAGGGCACGCTTCGATCGGGGAGCGATAGAGCTTGTCGTTTTGGTTCCGGCGTATCGGCAACGACGTAACCCGAAAGCGCGAGTTCAAATTGACACGCCCGTTTTGCCGGAGCAGGATTCGCACCCTCGCAAAAGCAGCAATTTTTTTTGGAACCGGAGATGACACGATTAACGCACCAGCGGACGAACGAACCACGAGCGCAGCGGCTCGTGCGCGGCGTCGCGCCCTGCATATCCTCAGCGCGCGAGGATCGCTTTGTCTCCGGGAGGATGACGATGGCCTGAGGTCGTGCGTCATCGTGGCCACACCGCGAAGCCCGGAGACTCGAAAGAGCTCCGGGCTTTTGTTTTTTGGCGACCCGGATGCGGTTTTGTCGGCGCCCGCCGCAGATGGTGGCGGGCGCAGGGGGGGGCGGGAGACTTGTGTCCGCGATTTGCAATATCATCAACCCGGAGTGGGAAAGATCATGATGAAAGAGCAGTACGAGAGGATGCTTCCGGGCGCCCGCCTCTGGACGGGCGACATGGAAGTCGAGGCGGATGCGATCGAGCAGATCCGCAACGTCACGCAGCTCCCGATCCTGGCCGGACCGGTGGTCGTGATGCCCGACGTCCACCTCGGCAAGGGCGCGACCGTCGGAACAGTCATCCCGACGCGCGCGGCCATCGTGCCGGCCGCGGTGGGCGTGGACATCGGCTGCGGAATGCTTGCCGTTAAAACCGACCTGGCCGCCGCCGATCTTCCCGAGAGCCTGAGCCGTTTGCGCGCGCAGATCGAGCGCGACGTGCCCGTGGGCATCAACTTCCACAGGCAGCCGCTGGCGCCCGAGGGAACCCGCGAGGCACTCACCCTAGGGAATCGCATGCAGAAGCTTGAGGAGCGTTTCCCGAAGCTGCGCATCCTCGACGAGATGGGCCGCTTCGACGAGCCGCGCATGTGGCGCCAGCTCGGGTCGCTCGGCGGCGGAAACCACTTCGTGGAAATCTGCCTCGACGCCGAAGGTGCGGTGTGGATCATGCTGCACTCGGGCTCGCGCAACGTCGGCAACACCATCGGCCAGTGCGCGATGCACATGGCCAAGAAAGTAGCCGAACGGATCGACCGCAGCCTGCCGCATCGCGACCTCGCGTGGCTGGACGAGGGGACGCGGGAGTTCGAGGCGTACGTGGAAGGGCTCGGTTGGGCACAGGAGTACGCATCGCTCAACCGCGATCTGATGCTGCACCTCGTGCACAAGGCGCTCGCGAAGAACCTCGGACGTGAGGTCGGCTTCGTCGGCGAAGTCACGAACTGCCACCACAACTACGCGCGCATCGAAAAGCATTTCGGCGAGAACATCTGGGTGACGCGCAAGGGCGCGGTGAGCGCTCGCGCCGGCGAGCTGGGGATCATCCCGGGCTCGATGGGCGCGAAGAGCTTCATCGTGCGCGGCAAGGGCGAGGCGTCGTCGTACTGCTCGTGCTCGCACGGCGCCGGCCGTCGCATGAGCCGCACTCAGGCGCGCAAAGTCTTCACCCGCAAGGACCTGGCGCTCGAAACGGCAGGCGTCGAATGCCGCAAGGACGAAGGCGTGATCGACGAGATCCCGTCGGCGTACAAGGACATCGATGCCGTGATGGCGGCGCAGACCGACCTCGTCGAGGTCGTTGCGACCCTGAAGCAGATCCTCTGCGTGAAGGGGTAGTACTACCAAGCGTGAAAAAAATAAAACGGGCACCAACTGATGCTCGTTTCATTTATGCAGTTCTACAGGCCTGACCCGAATTTCCCGCGAATTTCCTGAATTTCCGCTTTCCCCGCTCTGCTCTGACGCGGCGGTGCAGGGAGGCAACAGATTTGAAAAGACGAGCCTTTCGCCCCATAGTGCAGCGACTATCTTTATGGCGTCCACCTTAGGCGACTCTCTGAAGCTTATAAATCGACGCCTTACTATCTTCGACTTCCATTACTTCAATACTAGACAAGTCCTCTGACATCGCCATAAAAATGTTCCTCGTTACAACTCTTGCAGCACCCTCTGATTCGCTATCAATGCGTGTGCGTGATTCCAATTTTCCCCTTGCGGTGCGGCCTTGAAGAGACGCCTGGATACTATCTTGTCGAACGACAAATTGAACACCATTCCCGCCCGTAATTCCACCAAGGGCGGCCAACGCCATCAGGCCTCCAGCACGCGTCCGAGATTCGGCAGTCGCGCTGAGTTTTCCGTCCGTGACTACAAGGTTTAACTTTCCATAATGTCCGGTGAAAGTTGCGCTCGTAAACACGGGCTGATCGCAAAAAAAAGACGCTGCATAACCCAACATAAATGCTCGCTCGGCCGACGTTTCTTCGGCTATTTTTGAAACGGTGCCTTCTTCCTCGTCTCTCACTTCCTTCACTTTTCCGATCGCGTATGCAGCGCGCTCCTTGCCCTCGTTCGAGTCTGATGAAAGCACCTGATTTGCGAGTTCCTCAGCTTTAATCAGAAAACCGCGCTCAAGATATACACACGCCAGATTTGCTCGCGCGAGAGAATTCTTCTCCTCCGCCTGATCGTAGGCCATGATTTCGCGCCCGTTCAATTTGAGAGAGGCGTACGAAATGCCCAAATTATTCCATCCCACGGGGTCGCCAGTTTGGGCAACGTAAATTCTGTAATGAAGGACGGACAACTTATCGCGCCTCGACGCTGAATATGCATAACCCAGCCGAAATCGCAAAGTGCTGTTGATGGGGTCAACATCCAACGCTGCCTCCAGCATCGCCAACTCAAGCTCAAAATCGCCCTGCTCCTTGGCAATATCCGCAACCAACTGCATCACTGCCACTTTCCTGGGGGCTGCGCCCGACAGCTTCCACGCCCTCACAAGGGATTCTTGTGCCTTGCGCCATTCCTTTTTCCCCATATATAGACCAGCAAGCCGCATTAAGGCATCCCACTGTTTTTGTTCGGGCATCCGGTCAACCACGTTCAGAACACACTCAATCGCCTTTTCGATCTGTCCGAAATATTTATAAAACTGCGACAAATGCGATGCTGCAGAGAAGCTCTCGATATCGCTATCAGCTCTGCTCAAGAGCATGCTCAATGCAGATCGGTCGCCAGCAATGGCACGTTTCCGGAGAATAAGGTTCCTGATTTCCTCGTAGATCTCATCGCCCTCAAAATTCGAAAGCAAATCCGCTTCCTTCACATCCGCCTCTTTCGGATCAGAAATCGATAGCTCTGCGATTTCCTCCACCTGAGCAAAAAAGGTGGGTTGATGTTCTTCGGCTACCTCAATAACAGATGGTGAAGTACTTTCACCTGGAGGCGCGGTTTCTAAGGGGAGCGGCATGCGCACATTTACAAGATGAGAAATTATCTGCGTCAACCGCGATTGACAGGCGTTTACGGACCCTCTCTGAAAGGAAATCCATTCCATGTCCCCATCAAGATCAGTCGTCGGGAACAAAACTCCTTCCTCCAGCATAAGGAGCACGTACTTTTTCAATCCAATTGCATACCCAATTTCTTCGACTATCCATTCCGATGCCGTCCAACGGCTCTTAGACTTCGCACTTCCAAACAATCGCGCCAAAGAAAAGCCCGCTTTAATTTCGCTGCAAATCAAATGACGTCGAGTGAGGATGGCGATGTAAATGTCGTTCCTCTGAATGCCATCTCTGACTTTCTCCGACACCGGCTTGGGCTGTGCCTCCTTCGCGTCTTCGAATACAAAGCCGACTGGTCGCATCGACTCAAGCATCTCTCTAATTTCAAGCCATACTTGCTTGTCCACATCGAGAAAACTGCGGCCGACAAATGCGGATAGCCTATTCGTTTTCGATTCGGGAGAAGTCATACCTTCATCACTCCATTTCTCGGCTCGGTGGTCCGTTTCGTGACCGCCGAGTGCTCTAAGCGAGTGCTCTAAGGGTCTGGCCTGCATAATTGCACAAAACTCTTCCAACAATCTCTCCGCCTCACCGAACGTTGATCAAATACTTTATGTCCTGAGTAAACCCGTCCCCGATGTACTTCCCGCCAAAGGCGATCTCGTGACGTCCAGGTGGCAGGGGCTTCAGAAAAATCCAGTATCTTCCCCGGCCGCCATCCCTTCAACCCGCTCGATGCGTCGTTGAGTTCGAAACATCCAGAATGAGGGCGGCAAGGCAGCGCGCGCTGTTGACCTGCGAGTGCGCACGAAGCGGCTCAGGCTGACCCCGTTTCCCCAGTACTGCTAGACGAGTCCCACCGTACGTCGGTAGGCGGAATTTACCAATGCACAGGCAACCGGCTCAGTGGAAAACCCAAAGCAATTCCAAACGACACTACGGTATCCGAGTGAAGCTGCTGTTCGCTGTCCACAAAATAACCTTTACCCAATGCGATAAATGCGGTGTAGAGACTGAATCCAGTATCGAACCGAACGCCATACGACGATTTTCTTTCTGACATCTGAAAATCGTATTTCAGTAGCTGATAGTAAATGCTGACCTGTGTATCTATTTTAGGGAAGGCTTTGATAATGCGTAGGCTCGGACCTAGAGCAGAGAATCTAGTATCGTTGATAAAGGTGATACCGATTGCCGGCCCTATGTTGCAAAAACTAAAGACGTGACACTGCTGTGTCGGTTTGTTGATGGTGTGTGCACGAAGAAACTCTGACTCACCAATCAGCGCGAGGGGCACGATCTCAGCATTCAAAAGTAGGCGCGATGAACTGAGCTCCGAGATTGGGGCTTCTCCTCCGATGGCAACGATAAGGATATTTGATGCGCGGGACAGCAATCTCACGTCGATATCGTATTCCCCGTAGGGAATGCCAGCCCTCGGTTTAATGTCAGGTCTATAGTCGTCATATTCGGTCCAGACATATTCGTCTAGGCTATTCCTCCCGGGAGATAGATCGCCATTTGTTTGATAGTCAGCATTGAGGATGTCGAGCAAAGCTCGGATCTCTACGAGAAGAATAAACAATTGCTGTCGCGCATTGGTCTGAAGGAGATCGTCGCCTACAACTTTTAACCTTTTGTGGTCTTTCTCCAAACTAGCGATAGCGCTCGCTATTTCATCTTCTGTGTAACGAGTATTTCCCAAGGATAAATCATAGTTGCCTCGAATGATTCGATGATTGTCGCGGATAAAATCGAGAATTGGTTCCAGTCCATCTTTCCACTTAGCTTGGTTTTGGCTAATTTCAAACTGCGCACCGAGTCGATTCACTGTGTCGTGCATTCCGAGCGCGACTGCATCGTGGGAGTTTTCTCGGGAGGTCGTGATATGGCCGGGAGCAAAGAAGTCATGAAGAAAATGATCTGCCAGTGCGTTTGTGACCAGCGCTGCAAATAGTTCATTTCTGCTGGACAAATCGATGGCTTCACTATGCAGTCTGATCAACAAATTGAATAATCCAGCTTGAAAATGATATTCATTGTTGGTCGCGGCCCGAGCCATTCCGAAAGTCAAATTTTTATGCCCATCTTCAATCAATCGTTGATTGAGTTGCTTGAAGTCTTTTGGTATTCCGGTCGTCATTTGAGCAGCCGGACTCTCTAACAGTTGATGCGGATAGTTCATGTAGTCCACGAGTTTTACCAAATCGCCATAAGAGGGTGCCATGGATTCGATATGGGGACAGACGGAACCGGATCGCGTACGGTAAAACGACTGGACAGCGGAATGAAGTTTGTCGCAGCGCTCATCGAACAACGAGGCCCAATAAAAATCTTTCTCGGAATTCTTCAACTTCGCGACCTCGGCGTAGTCGACCGCAATTCGCAACGCCAAATCGCCCAGGTGTTTGTGTTCGTAACCCTCGAAAGCAACAACCGAGCGCGCGAAAGCCAGGAACAGCAGCGCTGCGCAACCCCATCGAAACTGAGGGAAAAGTCCGTGCCCCTTGCCTAGCCTGAACTGTAGGGAATCACGAGGGTAAGGCTTATACTTTCTAACCTCCTCTGCCGCCATACTGTCACGTCCGCAGTACGAGCAGATTGCCAACGACATGATGTCGCCCCTCCCAAGGCGTATGCATATGAAATACTGAAAAGGGGCGCTTGTCTAGCGCAGCCGCAGGCTGCGTCAATGGGAAAGGGCTGCCGCATAGTAATTGGTGATTAGTGATTGGTAACTGGGAGATACTGCGCAAGGAACTAACCCGAAGCCCCAATCCAATTGCAGTCACCAGTTATGGCCGCAGGCCGGTATCCCCCTGCGGGGCACCAATCACCAATCACTGATCTCCTATCTCGCATACCGACAACAACGAAGAAGCAGTTGTCAACGCGCCGAACGGTCGTCACTAAAGTCGAAGACGAACAGACCGGTTGGCTTCCCCGTGCTGTCTGCCGCCACCAGGGGCACGACGACTTGCGCCAACGCTTCGTGAGCGGGATCCATTGCGTCGGAGTAGGGTTTTCCAACGAAGAAGTTACGGTCTGCTTCGTTCTTGAAGGTCACGACAAAGGCTTGTTCCAGACCTTGATCGAAACCCTCTTTGCTGATGGCCTTACCGCCAGTGATCGAGATGATGTAGGGCTGACCGTTTCGCTTGGCCAGATTCTTCAGTGCCAGGAACCGGGTCGCGATCTCTGCTTTCTTTTCCGCTGACACGCCGGCTTTGTACCCGAAGACGACAATGTGCTGGATGTCGGCGAAAGCAGTGCCTGCTACGAGCAAAGTTGCGAGACCGACTATGAGTTTGGTTCTGAACGACATGACTTCTCCTGATTTGCTGAAGAGCCCGGAAGGCCGCCGTGCCTGCTTACAACGCAGATGCAGGACGCTGCCTCACTAGACCCAAGTTGAATGTTCGATTCAAACCCTCGACCTGTCCATCGCCAACCAGCCAGGTTGTTTTGCAGTTCGTCCAGCGAAAGCACCAAGCCAAGTGACTTACCCTGTCTGCCCCACGATTGAAGCTTTGAACAAATTCTAAAAAACGCTAGGCTGCCTTGAGCGCCTTGATTTTCTCGTAGTCACCTTGCCGCTCCAACTCCCAGATGTCCAGCGTCTGCTGCATCTTCAGCCAACTCTCGGGACTGGTGGACAAGAGCTTCGAGAGCCGGAGCGCCATGTCGGGCGAAAGCGCCCGTTTCTCGTGCAGCACTTCTGAGACGGTCAGGCGAGAGACGCCCAAATGTTTGGCGAACTCGGTTTGCGTGATGTTCAGTGCCGGCAGCACATCCTCGCGCAGAATTGCGCCGGGATGGGTCGGCCGTCTCTTGGTCGGGCGTTTGGTACTCATCAGTGGTAATCCTCCAAATCCACATCGAAGGCATCTTCGCCTTCGAAACGAAATGTGATCCGCCAGTTTCCGGAAACCCTGACGGAATAGCTGCCGCGCCGCTTCCCGGTCAATTCATGAAAGTGAAAGCCCGGCAAATTCATGTCGGCCGGAGACGGTGACGCGTCGAGACGGTCCAGAATCCGTGCGATCCTTGGAGCATGTTCAGAGGAAATGCCCCGCCTGTCGTCCTGCTCGAAGAATCGACGCAGTCCCTTGTGCGCAAACGTTCTGATCACGAAAGAAAGTGTAATGCATGGCATTACACGTTGCAACAGGCATCGAACTGGCCAAGAAAGCGAGTGAGCAGGATCTCCTTAGAGGAAAGATGAAAGTGGAGAGGGCAAAGGGGCTCCCACGGGGTACCGGCCTACGGCCATAAGGGATGGAGCAGGGACTAGGGGCTAAGGTTAAAGAATTTATTGTTCTTGATTTTTCCCTAGTCCCTAACCCCTCACCCTGTTTTCTTAGCGCATGCACTGGGAACCAAACGATTTGTTGTTTTTGAATTTCCCCTAGCCCCTCATGGCCGAATACCCAGGCGAAGCCGGGAGTACTCTTTTAGGCCGGTACCCCCTTGTGGGGAACCGGGATACCGGTTCCTGCATGATGCATCGCATCACCGGATTCGATTGTCGCCGCCCGTGCGCTGGTCTATTTTGTCTCTGCCTGTTTACAAGAAAAAAGGAGACCGCCATGTCACTCGCTCGACGCTTCGCCGTTGCATTCGCTCTTTGGTTAATCGCAGTTACCGTACTTGCCGCCGATCTTCCGCGCGCAAAGCCGGAATCGGTCGGTCTGTCGTCGGATCGGCTCGAGAACATCCGCAAGGTGCTCGGGGCGAAGGTGGATGCCGGCGAAATCCCCGGCTACGTTGCGCTGGTCGCGCGGCACGGCAAGGTTGTCTACTTCGATGCATATGGGGTGCAGAACCCGAACACGAAGAAGCCGATGTCGCGCGATGCGATCTTTCGCGTCTATTCGATGACCAAGCCGATCACCAGCGTCGCGGCGATGATTCTGGTGGAGGAAGGAAAGATCAAACTCTCCGACCCGGTCTCGATGTATCTGCCGGAATTGGCGAAGATGCAGGTGGCGACCAATGCTGGAAGCGTCAAGGAACCCGCCGAGGTCCAGACCCGGCCGGCGAAGAATCCGATCCGCGTGCTGGATCTGCTGCTGCACACCTCCGGGTTCACGTACGGGTTCTTCAAGCCGTTCCCGGGCGGCGGGCCGGTCGAGCAGATGTCCCTCGATGCCGGCGCCGACGATATGGAGATCACGAACGCCGAACTGGTCACGCGCATCAGCAAGATCCCGCTGAAGTACGAACCCGGCACCACATGGTGGTATAGCCGCTCGACCGATGTGCTCGGGCGCCTGATCGAGGTGGTGTCCGGCATGACGCTCGGGGAGTTCTTCGAGAAGCGCATCTCCAAACCGCTGGGCATGACCGACACCGCTTTCCGCGTCGCGCCCGACAAAGTTGCGCGCTTCGTCGAACCCTTCGATGACGACAAGAAGGGGCTGATCCTCCAATACACCGATCCCACCAAGCCGGTGAAATTCGAGGCCGGCGGCCAGGGCCTGACGTCGACGGTCATGGACTATGCGCGCTTCGCGCACATGCTGTTGAACCGCGGCTCGCTGGACGGCTCCCGAATCCTCGGCAAGAAGACGGTGGAGCTGATGACCACGGACCAGGTCGGACCGGGCATCGACCACGGCCCGTTCTACCTGCCCGGCCCGAGCCATGGCTTCGGCCTGCTCGGCGCGGTGCGCACCGACGGCCCGCGTGCCCCCACCGCGCTGAACCCGATGGACGGCTCGGTCGGCGAGTACTACTGGGCCGGCTACGCCGGGACCTACTTCTGGGTGGACCCGAAGGAAGAACTGGTCGGCGTGTACATGATGCAGTCGGTGAAGCAACTGCTGCCGTTCGCGACGTCGTTCAAGACCCTGGTGGTTCAGTCGATCGTGGAGTGACGGCGCGCAGGGGGCGGGGCTAATTGAAGGAAATATTACAAGTGCCTTGTTATTCCGCACCGCTGTGTTATCCGAACATCGTCTCTAGATTATCCCAACAACGCCGTGTTATCCGGAGGCGATGCAGGATAAATAGAAGTTAGGGGTCATTTGCGAGGTCTAAGAGGAGTCCTGGGAAAATGGACGCGCTAGAGTTCGTCAAAGCGATCGCACCTTACGTGACGGCAGTTGTGGCGATGCTCGTCGCGGCATTCACGGCGTGGCTAGGCCACAGAAACTGGATCAAGCAATTCAAGATTCAGCGGTCTGAGGCCATGTTGAAAGAACAGATTCGGCTGCTGCAAGAGGTCCCCAAGACGCTGAATGACGCCATGCGTCTTGCCATGCAAACCGTTTACACGCTTGCTTGCTCGGATGCTTTCGCTCGCGCTCAAAGCTCCGCCGCCGCGAACGAGTTCATGAAGGACTACAGCGAATATCAAGCTAGGTTTCACGATCTCTTAAGCGAGCTGGAGGTTCCCGAAATCTCGGTACGCCTCTACTTCGGCGAAGAAGCCGCTGACAAGATTGCTACCTACCGAAACCTTCTGCTGCACTCGTCTGCCTCATCCGCTCACATCGGAGGCGCCAGTTCTGCAATCGAGCAACTGCTGAGGAATGCCGACTTGAACTCGATTGACATGCACGCGCTCATGGCAAAAGCCACGCCGACTGTCATGCCATATATTGCCCAGGCCTTCACCGCCGCCAAAGAGGAGCGCCTCGCCGTTATTCGTACTATGGCTGCACGGGTTGTACCGAATGACGCCTAACCTCCGGTTCGACACGGACCCTACACAGCGTCGCTTCGAGCCGCTGCGTCGGGCCGGTCAAGCGGAACGTTTACCCCAAGAGGAGCATCAATGCACACAGGTAGCTGTCTTTGTGGCGCCGTGAAGTACGAGATTCGTGGCGAGCTCGGCCCGGCCTTTTACTGTCATTGCTCGCGCTGCCGTAAGGCAAGCGGATCGGCATTTGCCTCGAATGTTGTCGTCTCCGCAAAGGACTTCGTCATTGTCCAGGGCGAGGGATCGCTTCGCAGCTTCAGTTCCAGCGAAGGCATGCATCGCACATTTTGCTCGAATTGCGGTTCTCCTATCATGAGTCGCCGCGAGAATTTCCCGCAGGTTCGCGTCCGTCTCGGTACCCTCGATACACCCCTATCCGAAGGACCCGGGGCCCACATATTTGTGGCGTCCAAAGCCGACTGGTTCGAGATCCACGATGCTCTGCCGCAGTATTCCGAGCGACCGCAAGGCTGACAATTCATTTGTCGGCAGCCGTTTTCTCTACCGTTCGTTCCCCGTTTTTGGCCGTTCCTTACTGCGGCCTCTGGCTTCGGTACCGTCTGTCATGCCATAGCCGCCATAGGGCGGATTTCCCTGTCCTCGCGGGTGAAATGCGCGTCGAATAGGCCCATACCGCCTACACCGCGGGACACCCGAGAAGACAGGACAGGGTGGATTCTGCGAACCGAAAGGAGTGCAAACATGGCCGAGTTTTCAATGCTGGTCGCACAAGCGAAGCCCCAGCTCACCGCGGCGCAAAAGGCGTTGCTCGAACGCAAGGTGCTGCCACTGAATTCGTTGCTGCACGGGGCTTACTACAACGGATTGCTGGACGATCTGACGACCATCGGCCGCTGGCACGAACAAAAGCGCCGCTTTGTGTTTTGGGAGCACAGCATGGGCCAGCCCAAATTAAAAGCGACCCCGCACGTGGCGGATCTCGGAACGGGAGCGCGATTCGCCCCGCTTTCCCGGCAGGAATCCGAAGGCGGATCTCACATCAGCGACTTCGCATTCGCAACGACTCGCTGAACGAGCAATTTCCATCAAGTGTTGGTAAATGTCCGCGCGCGATCTCTCCATGTTTTCCAACGTCCCCGACTTCCACAGCGGCTCGGGGTTGCCAAAGGGTCGAGTCGGGAGCACAAGAGTTTCGCGGTAACCATTTCGTCCTGAATGTTAGTGTGTAGAATGAATTCGGAAAGCTCTGTTGCGCCCGGCCATGACCCTGGATATTTCGACACTGGTTCTCCTGACCATCGCCATCGGTTTTGGGCTGGGGGTTCTTTCCGTCGTGTTTTCGCACCTGCAGCCCGGTGTCCGGGGTGCCGGCCTGTGGGGCGCCGCCACGCTGGCATTCGGCGCAGGTTACGCTTTGCTCTATGTCTACGCCTTGACCCGGAATGTCGCGCTGCTGTATGCCGGGTGGACCGGCGTCCTTTGCGCAGTCCTGATGATGGTTCGCGCGCTCAACCGGATCTGCGGCATCAAGGGACCCGGTACGGTACTCGACTTGTCCGTTATCGGTATTGCGCTGTTCGGATGGATTTTCTTCACCTTTACCTATCCGAGTCCGCTCGGTCACGCCAACACGATTTTGATTCTGGTAAGCGGCGTTGTTGCGCGGGCTGCCTGGGATATCTGGAGTAATGTCCGCGGCAGCCGAATCGCCGCGCCCGCCGCGGCGGTGGCGGTGCTGCTATTCGCAGTGGCTGCGACGTCGATCCTCGAGGCGTTGCCGCCGGTTACCGGGAACGAATTGCCGTCGGAGTTCGGCTCGCCAGCGCTGGTCCTTGTTTGGGCCGTGAGCCTGGCCTTCCTGACCGTGTGCGTATTGTGGCTGGAGGTCTCGCAACTCTATGCCACGATGGAAACCACAGGGATGGTCGACGTGGTAACCGGCTTGAGCAACCGCCTGACCATCATCGCCGAAATCGAAGGGGAGCATTCACGCAGCCATCGCGCGAGGACCCCGTTCAGCATCGCCATTTTCGGAATGGATAACTTCGAGAACGTGATCGATGAACACGGCCAACGCGCGGGTGACCAGATGCTCAAGTGGGCGGCTGGGGTGATCCGCAAGAACGTCCGGCCCTATGACAAGGTCGGCCGCTACGACCGGGAGGAATTCCTTCTGATGATGCCCATGACCGCCGAAAAGGAGTCTCTCGGTATCGCGGAGCGCGCACGGCAGGCCATTCAGAAACAGGCCTGTGTCGTGGACGACAGGCAGATAGGCGCAACCGTCAGTGTCGGCGTTGCTGTGGGCGAACGTGGGGCTGATCTCGATGCGGTGTTGCACGCGGCCGACGAAGCCATTTCCCGCGCAAAGGACCAGGGCCGCAATTGCACGGTGGTGGCCCCTTTGATCGCGGTGGTAGCGGAGGGTCAAGGCGCGAACGCGTGATGATCTTCGCGAGGTCGTTGTGGGTGGCGCCCATCGCTCGCCGCGACCGCACCGGAAGATCGGGAAAGACGGAGGCATCGCCCGCTTTCATTTTTGCCACACTCGACTGGCTGGACTTGATGGTTCTTGCCAGATCCGCCTGAGTCAGGTTGCGACGCATGCGTTGCCGCTTCAACGCATCGGCGAGTTTGAGACGAAGCTCTACGTAGGCTTCTTCCTGGTCCGTCAGTTCGAGAAATCTCCTGGCAGTGCCGACTTTCCAGCCTCTGGCTTCCAGGCGTTTGCGCCCTAGGCTCTTCACAACGTTAGTGTCCTGTTCCGCTGATTCGTGGCTGAAAACCCCACGAAATTGGCTACCATCGACATTCAGGCTGCTTCGGTCAACTCGTACCGGCGTACCAGGACATCCGCAGGAATGCCCAATCCTTCGGACAGGCGACGAATCATTTCGAGCGTCAACGGACGTACGCGATTGAGTACCTCGGCTACGCGAGCCCGTGAACCGATGTACGGTTCAAGGTCCTTCCGGGTCAGTCCGCGGGCTTCCATGACATGGAGCAGGAATTCGATCGGTTCCGGATCGGGGATGGGGTAGTGCTCCGACTCGTACGCCTGGATCAGCAGCGTCAGCACTTCAAGCCGGTCTGACTCCTTCGAACCCGCCGGAGCATTCCACAGGGATTCGACTTCCTTCAGCGCCGCAAGGTGATCGCGCCTGGTTCTGATCGGTCGCAAGTTCATCACTCAGTCCTCAAATTTCTTCGGCATTGATACGGTCATACTCCCGATGCGTGCCGATAAATCGAATAAACATCAGTCCGCGGTTGTAGTGCACGGCGACGACCAGACAGAAGTCGTTGCCTTTGATGTTGAATACCACTCGATTTCCACCCAGAAAACTCGCTGTCCGATAGGCCGCCTTCACGTCCGCCGGATTTCGCCAGTCCGCGCGGCTCGACACCGCGTGCCATGCGCGGAGCGGTACCTCAGCCTGCGGATGCTTCCCCCAGAAATCACGCAGCGTCTTGAGTGCGATGATCCGCATGGCACTTAAACTACCATGCTCCCGTTGTGGGAGCAAATCATTATTTACCCGTCACAGGGCGGTCGGATATCCAGGGTCCTGTTCCGCTGATTTGCGGCTGAAACCTGACGAGAATCGACGTATTCAATCGCGGATTGAATGCCCGACACAGGACACAAGCGCACGCCCCCGGCAAGCCTCGCGTCACCCGCGGACCGCGTGAATTTCTACCGCCGCATCAAGCGGTGCAAGCACGCCTTCCGGCGCAGTTTGGTATCCTCGCAACTCCGACTTTTTCCGTAACTAGGTAGACGACAAATGCGACAAAGTTCACTGCTTGTGTCCGCGGCGCTCGTGCTCGTCCTCGCGGGCTTTGCGAACAGAGGCGCGGCCCACGACTTCAACGACTCCCACTTTCACCTGACAAACTACATCCAGGAAGGCCTCAGCCTGACCGAGTTCCTGAAAATCATGGG
Organism: Betaproteobacteria bacterium; assembly: GCA_016194905.1. Lineage (NCBI taxonomy): Bacteria > Pseudomonadati > Pseudomonadota > Betaproteobacteria > Betaproteobacteria bacterium. The sequence continues at coordinate 34,224 of JACQAP010000031.1, read as the reverse complement.
TGACCGGACCGGGCGGGCCGCCGTGTTCGGCATTCCGTTGCAGCAGAAGTGGGACTCTTTCGAATCGGGACCGCGTGCTCCCGACTACTATCTGCTCTCGGATGCCGAGCTCTATTACTACTCGTTCACGGACGCGATCATCGCGGATCAATATCTGCATCTGCCTCCGCAGGATCGCAAGCGGATCGATCCCATGATCACCGGGTTCAACCCGACGGACATGTACGCGGCAGATCATATACGCCGAGTGCTGCTGATGTATCCGGGCGTTTTCTCGGGCATCGGCGAGTTTTCCGTCCACAAGGAATTCGTTTCCTCGAAAGTGTCAGGCCACACCGCGAGCCTGCTGAATCCGGCGCTGGACAAGATACTGACGTTCGCAGGCGAGACCGGCCTGGTCGTGATCCTCCACAACGATATCAACACCGTGCGTCCCGCTCCCGGCCGGCCCGCGCATTTCGACGATCTCAAGACCGTTTTTCGCGCCCACAAGGGCACTTCCATCATCTGGGCGCACACCGGGCTGGGCCGGTTCGTCAAGCCAACCGCCGATCATCTCGAGTTGCTTCGGGAGATGCTCGGCAGCGACGAGTTCTCGCACGTGAACTTCGATATCTCCTGGGACGAGGTGGCCAAATGGATTGTGGCCGACGACGCTACTCTGGATGCGTGGGTGAAACTGCTGAAGCAATATCCCGATCGATTCCTGTTCGGGAGCGATACCGTTGCACCCAAGTCACAGGCCGACTATCTCAAGGCGTTCGACGCCTATCAGCGCCTGTGGGAGCGCCTGGACGCAGAGACGGCGAGCAAGGTGAAGTCGCGGAACTTCGAGCGCATCTTCGATGCAGCCCGGCAGAAAGTGAGGGCATGGGAAGCCAGGCAGATCCGCAAATGAGGCTGTGCAGGAGCCACCGGCTCAGACCGGGGTTTTCTCGCGCAACGCACCCATGACACGGCCGACGCGTTAGCCGGAGCCAAAAGAGTGGAAGTAAGAACTGGACTTTGGCAATCACCAGCCCGTTGGGTTTCAACCGATCCGTAAGGCATCTGTATTAGTCGTGCAGTTAACCTGTTGACGTTGCCACGGGGATTGATCGTTCATATCGGTACGAAAGAGAGGAACGCCATGAAACGCTTGCCGATTGCCTGTTTGCTCCTGATCTTGTTTGCGGGCACCGTTTCAGCCGCATCCGCAGACTGTTACAAGGATGGCAGGACTTATCGTACGGACGAAGTGGTCAACGGGTTCAGATGCACGGCGGATGGCAAGTGGGTGAAGGCGTGATCTGAGGCTCTTCGCCTGCTTCCCTCTACATACATGCATCTGCCGTCGAAAACCCGATCATGAGTTCGAATGCCCCGCCCGCCCCTGCCAACAACGCGCCGAGTGGACTGGCAGCCAGACTGTTGCCATTCTTCGACGTGGCAGCGAAGCTGATTGCAGCCGGCGCGGTGGTGGGCACTACGATCATTGCGAGCTCGTTTCAGTCCTCCATGACCGCCTCAAACTTGCTGAGTCAGCGGGAACAGGCGGACAGCTCGTTGCGCGCGAACATGTTCCACGACCTGATCGGCCAGATGCTGGGCCAGGAAAAACTCAATGGGGAAATACCTGTCGATCGCGAGCGGCTACTCGTAGAGCTCCTCGCACTCAACTTCCACGAGCATTTCGAGCTGAAGCCGGTGATGAATCATGTCGACGATCGTCTCGCGCACGAGCCGGTCAGGGAGATGACGGGGAGCCGGAGAGGCGATCCGCGTGAATCGCTACGGTCGGTCGCACGCCGGGTCCTGCAGCGGCAGCTCGCCATGCTCACGCAGGCCGACGGTAGCGTGCCAGCCGCGCAACAGGCGTGCGTCTATCGGCTGGATCTGAGTGAGGCCACGGCGCGCAGTTCCACGGAAGACAAGCCGGTGTCCCCGTGTTCGCTGGTCAGCAAATATTTTGGCGACCTCATCGGCGTCGATTCTCCGAACGGGCTTTACACGCTCGCCTTCACGGTTTCGACGCCCGAAAAATGGGCGGACCAGGACTTCGCGGTTTCGATGAGGATCAGCGGCAAGGCGCCCGACGGCGAGGGGAAGACGGTCTCCGCGGATTACGACTTCCGGCTCACGTGGTTCGACTTCCCGTTTACCGACAACACGCTGCTCGCGGACGGCACGCGTTTCTCGCTGATTCTCGACGACGTGAATCCGGAGAAGAAGAAGGCCACGTTCAAGCTCGTGTGGTTCCCGCAAGATTACTTCTCGGCCCGCGAGCGCCCCACCAACCACCGGCAATTTCGAAAAAAGCTCGGCATAGAGCTGAAGTAGAACGGGCAGAACAGAGCCAATCGTGGAACCAATCTGATCAAGCCTGCAGTGTGCATAAACCCCTTTCAACTTTATTACGTCGTCCCGAAGTTAGGTGGAACAAAGCGCTCCCCGCCGATGGCAGAGGGGAAAGCTGAAAGGTCCACATGGCCTAGGGCCATAAAGTTGGAAGTAAGAAGACCGAGTCCGATTAGACTTTTCTAGCCCCTAGCCCCTAGCCCCTAGCCACGCCGCTCAGCCGCACGGCATGTTCGCGCATCACCCCGGTCACGAGACCCAGGAGCAACTCACCCGCGCCAGCCGGCTGGACTGGACCATTCAGGGGAAAGGAAAAGCAGAAGCGAACCTGTTCCTCCCCCTGTTTTTGCCTCCGGCGCCGCGTCATCTGGCTCCACGCAACACGGCATTGCAACCATTTTGAAAAGGGCAGGGTCGAAGTAAACGGGTGCGGCATTGCTCGCTTCCGAAGCAGTGGCGAGTTTACTGCACCTGTTTGTCGGTTAAACAAGCAGTTGACTGCGCGGCCGATGCACGCCGAGTGGTCAAAGGAGTTTAATCATGATTGGCACCCGCATTCCTGGTTCCGGTATCAGGCCGCAGCGTTTCTGCGACATCAGCCTGCCCCGCCTTTCCTCGCCGCGCCGCGGCAGGGTGAAAAACGCTTTGAAAAACATACAGGGCACGGACATATCCTGTCCGGTTCGATGCCGCTCGGCCGTTTCAGCCGGAGCAAGGAGCTTTTGACACTGATTGAACAAAGGAGACACCACCATGAAGATACTTCGATTTCTGGATTCTTCCGGCGACAGGGAGATCGGCTTCGACGATAGCGAGGAGATGGCAGAGGCCCGGGCCGAAGCGCAGCGACTGTTCGAAAGCAGTCTGGCGGCCGGGGCGGTCGCGTTCGGCGTAAACCGGGCAGGCGGCAAGACGGATCAGAAAGTCAGCGATTTCTCCGCACTGGAAGACGAGACGGTCGTTGTTCCGCGCATTGTCGGCGGCTGAAAGCCTGTCTCTGGGCGGCAACGTTGTTGGCTGGCCCGCACCAGTTGCCCCAGGGACGGCGTTATGTGGGCTATCGAACCTCTGGAGGAGGTAATGGAACGTTGCGTCAACGGAATCCCGAGGGTGCTCCAGCCTTTACGCCGCGGCGCTCGTCGCCTGTTCTATGATGAGGACGACGCCATGGCGACCAGCGGATTGTTCGTGCGAGCACCCGGAGCGAACGCGACTGCCGAGGCTCGCGCCATGCAGTTGTTGCTTCGGGTGCTGCGCACCGCACAGCGGGATGAGTTCCTGCGTTACGGTTACTTCACCGTAGATGCCCGCGGTTTGGGGCGTTTCCAGATCTTGCAGCGCTGTGTATTCAACGTACTGAGTGTGGAGAGCGGGATTGCCTACTGCGCGGTTCCCGATATCACGGTGCCGATCCCGGATCTCATGCTGGCTCAGAAGCTGATTCTCGAAAACGATCCGGCACGCTTCTTTCAGGTTGCGAACCAAAGGCAGCAGTACGGCGACAGATCGCTTGGCGCTATGTTGTGACGCGTCACCACGGAGGTGACGGGATATGCGCAAGGGACTGGGTTTTGGAGGTCTGTACCCTTCACGCCCTCGCTGCTTTTGCCACCCGTTACCCCTTCACTGCGATCCCGGCTCCCGCTTGGAGATTAAACATACTTGCCGGCAGCGACTCTGTATATTGGGTCTCCAACCAGGAGATCCCCATGAACGCAGTAAAACCGGTAAAGACCCCCGCAGTCGAGCCGCTTGTCCGTTACACACCCGCGGAAATGGCCCGGAACAAGAAGGCCAGGGACATCCGTCGGAAAGCGATCCGGGACCAGAATGTACGCAGCAAGATGAAGTAAGGGGGAAAAGCAGGGACGTCCCTACGGCCTCACCCGAACTTCTTCCAGCCTGAAAGCTGCTGCGCGACTTCCGCCGAGACGTCACCGCTTGCGATCTCCTCCTGCGGAGCCACGTAGTTCATCGCGGGCTCGACTTCCGCGAATCTCTGCTCGGCGCTTTCCTCGCGGTCTTTCAGCAGCGCCTGCAATTCCTCGAGGTTTTTCTCCATCGACGCGGGATTCACCGTGCTCGCCTGATGCGCACCCGTCGCCGTAGCAACGACATCCCGGCCGCAGTATCGGCAGACGAGTGCTTCCGCCTTGATCGCTTCCGCGCAGAACGGGCATTTCTTGGTGGAGCCGGTTTCGATGGCCTGATTGTCGATGCTGCGTTCGTTCAGTCGGGGTTCGTTCAGAAAATACGGCGGTCCCGAAGGCGCGGAGTCTTCCCCCTGTTCCCGCACATCCCGGTTGACCGCCCAGATGATGGCGGCCAGCCAGCCGATAACCGTCCAGCCGAGCAGCAGATTGATCAGCCCGATCGCGGCACTGAAGCGGTGCTTACGGCCGGCGGCGACGAAGAACGGAATGAAGTAAGCGATCAGGAACAACGGCACCAGCACGATGAGCCATCCCTCGATGCCCGGAAAAACCTTGCCTAATGCTTCAGTCATGGAGCGCGGGAAGCGTAATGAGCGTGCGACCTCCGCCGGATGCCCCGGGTGCGCAAGCAGAAAGCACGCTGTTTTCTGCCAGAATCACAGTGAAGTGGACCGATCCGATTGCCAACGGCATATACCGCCCCTCCCAAGGCTAACGACATTTGTAGTCCGAATGGTGTCCGAGCGCAAGCGTTGCGAAGCCGGTTATGGCAAAGCCGGTATCCCACGGAATCCCGTGGACGTTCTCCGGTCATTTCCCCATCGCCTTCCGCTTCCACAGGTCCCAGGCTCGTTCGTAGCCGCCGAATCCCTCGGTCTTGTGTGCCTCCTCGGCATCGAGATACGTGATTTCACCGCCCAGCGCCATGGCCTGCGCCTGCAGCTTCGCGTTCATCTGCAGGTAGTAGCTGCGCCCGACCACCTGCGGCAGCGAATCGCCCACGACAACCGCGCCATGGCCGCGCATCAGCGCGGCGGGTTTGTCGCCGAGCGTGCGCGCGAGCGCCGCGCCGAGTTCCGGCGTCTTCACCAGCATGTCGGTGTCACCCGCGACATCGCGGATATCGAAGATCGGCACGCCTCGGCCGATGAAGCCGGCCATGTGATAGAGCGGTCGAAGCGCAACGGGGCTTGCGCCGAAGGGAATGACGGCGGCAGCATGGTTGTGGACCACGGCTTTGACTTCCGGCCGCGCCTTGTAGATTTCCCCGTGGATGAAACGCTCGAGATACATTCTGGCATCGCCGTTGCCCACGGGCCTGCTGTCGAGGTCGAGCTCCAGGATGTCGTTCGCGCCGACCAGTTCCGGTGCGATCGAACGCGCGATCAGGTAGCGGTTCGGGTTCTTGTCATGGCGAACGCTTACGTGTCCGTAGCCGTCCACGATTTCCAGCGCGGCGAGTATGCGGTTCGCCGCAACCAGGTCTTCGATCAATCCGGGATCGGCTGTAACGGGTTCTGCCCGTGCGTTGCGCGCCGCGCCCGTCAGTGCGCCGGCGAGAAGGACGCCGCCGCCGATCAGGAACTCGCGCCTCGCGAAGCTGCGATACGTGGAATCTTTCCTCTTCATGGATCCTCCGTGGTTGTGAAGTCGGCTTTCAGCCCGCAACCTCTACCAGTATCTGCGCATTTCCAGATAAGTAAACGACGCCGTCCAGCTCACCATCAATAATCCGACGAGCGACTCGATGCCGCAGATCATGCGCAGCGGCCCGGTCGGATAGATGTCGCCGAAGCCCAGCGTCGTGTAGGTTTCGCTGGAGAAATACAGAAAACTGGCGAGCGAATCCTGGAACGTTCCGCCGAATCCGCCCATGCCGAACTTGTCGCGCAGCAGCCAGAAGGCGAGCGCGAATACCGCGATCTGCAGAAGATGACTCGCCATCGCGCCGACCAGCGCGACCAGCACCTTGGCGCGGGTGGAAATGATTTCGGTACTGTTGAGGCGATCGTTCAACAGTCGCAGTGCTTCGTAATGCATCATGACGCTGACGCCGACCAGGAAAAGACAGAGCAAGAGAGAGGGGAGCATGCGCGTACCGATAACAAGTTCGAAACCGTGACGGGGTTTAAACGCATGAGGTGAGCGATAGTGGACAACCACGAAACGAAATCTCGAGGACGACAAATTTCTGTTCTAGGTGGATGCAATTTTATCAACCACTACTGATGACGAAAGGAGATCGAGATGATTATTTCTATCCTGCAACAATTGCGCATGTTGATCGTCAGCGTGGCGCTCGCCGCATCGTTGCCCGTGCTTGCCCAACAAATGTCGCGTCAAGTCATCGTCAACGGCGCCGTGATGAATAGAGCACAGCTCATGGTCTTGGACGCGCTCAACTGCGGTTCATCAGTGCCGGACGGACGCTACTGGCTCAATACCCAGACCGGCGCCTGGGGATACCAAGGAGGAGGACAGGAAGGCGTCATTGGCGAAGACTGCTCAGGGTCGCAAGTCCAACCTGGCGGTGACGTCGAGAAGGGCGAGTGTGAAAGGAAGTATCGGTTGCATGAAGATCGCATGTGCTACTGCTACCATGTCTGTTAGCGGAAAATCAACATGCTAGTACGGCAACGCCGTTGTCCTATATGCTGATAGTCGCGCCGTCTCGCGAGGTTTCCTCGTCGAACCTACATACCGGAGCATGGAAATGGGGAAGCGCCCGTGCCACCGTATCCTTGGATTTCTGCTTCTTGCCGCGTTGCTGGCGACCGGCACCCCCGGGTGGGCAGCCGATCCCGCCGAGCTTCAGCGCGACGCCATTGCCAAGATCGATGCCTTCGTCGATTACTTTCGCAAGACTGGCGACTACCGATCGCGTATTGCCGACCTGGCTGATGCCGAGCGCCAGCTGCGTGCCAGCGTCGATGGCTTCAGCGGCCGGGGCGATCTTGCCAACGCCGCGCTGAGTTTGATCAGGCTTGGCCAAATACAGCGCATGCAGGGCAAATGGGATGCGGCACGCGCTTACTACGAGCAGGCCGAAGCGGCAGCCCGCAAAGCCAATCATCCCGCACACCAAGCCAAGGCCCTGGTGGGGCGCGCCCAAAGCGAGGCAGAGCTGCGCAATCTCAGCGCTGCCCAGGCGGATGCCGAACGCGCGGTCGATTTGGCGTCGCCTGTGGCAGACAAAACCTACCTATTCGACGCCCTGGGTATCCTGGCGCAGCTCCAGATGAAGCAGGGCAATTTCAACGCGGCGGCAGACAGCCTCAACCGTGCCTTCGCGTTACCCGGGATCAAAGACGAGCTGCTCTACTACGGCTACCTGGATCGATCGGACGTCTATTTGAAGCTGGCGGAGAAGTGCGATTACCAGCGCACCTTCGACGCTTGCTTCCAGGCCCTGGACCGCACGCGTCAGGACCTGGGCAAGGCCCTCGCGATCGCGCAGAGGCTGGGCTGGACCGGACTCGCCAAGCAGACACAGGATTTTTTGAAATCCGCCAACGCGCGCGCCGAGCTGATCGGCGCCCAGAAGCGTTCTCAAGAGAGCCTCCAGAATGTGAAGGTCTTCCATCCCGAGAAGCCCTCGGATGTGCTGGCGACGGAGCGCTTTGTGAGTGAGGACTTCGGTTTACCGCCGGAGATGAGCCAGCTGTACGAGCAGTCGAAGCGGTTCGAGGCGCAAGCCGGCCCATTCGGCAACTCGGTCGCCGCCACCTCGCTGCACACAGATGGCCTGATGCAGCAATCGAGGGGGGATCACGCCGGCGCGCTGGCGTCTTTTATGAAAGCGGTGGAATTGTTGGAACAGGATCGGCGCACGCTGCAAGACGACAAAGCGCGCGGCACCTTCCTCGAAAGCAAGATGGGCATCTACTACTCCGCCATCCTGGAGCTGCTCGACATGCGCCGCTATGCCGAGGCTTTCGAGCTGATGGAGCGCTCTCGCGCTCGCGCCATGGCGGATATGCTGGCCGCCCGCGAGCTGAGCCTCTCCGGAGCCGGCGAGCAGCAGCTCTACGCCGAGTCGGTGCGGTTGCGCACGGCCATCGCGGCCAAGCAGGCCGATCTGTTCCGCTTGATCAACGCAGCCGCCAAACCCGATGCGCTAGCCCCGGTCGAGCGCGAGATCGCCTCGCTGGAGGACGCTTACCGCAAGCTGCTGGCACGCATCTCGGTGGAGGCACCTCATCTTCAGGAGCTTACTACGTCGCGCGCCATCTCCCTTCAGGCTCTGCAGGAGCGGATGAGGCAGGACAATTTCGAGGTGCTCGAGTACCTCGTGAGCGAGACCGCGGTGAACGTCTGGCACATCGATGCCGATGGAGTGTACGTGCGCAACGTATTCCTGCCGCGATCCGAGCTGTTCGCCAAGGTGGAAGCGCTGCAGAAAAGCCTGTCGGACCGCAATAATGCCTTCGACCGCAAGACGGCGCGCGAGCTGTACTTGTTTCTGATCCAACCCGTCGCAAGCTCGATTCGCGGAGAGCGCCTGGTGATCGTCCCTCACGATGCGCTGCACTCGCTACCGTTCCAGGTGCTGGAGAATCCGTCGGATGGATCCAGCCTCGGTGAGCGCTACCAGCTTTCCTACGCCCCGAGCGCTACCATCCAGATGGGATTGCGCAAGACTGCGGCTGGCGGGAAGAAGACACTGCTGGCGGCAGCCGATCCGGAGATCAGCGAGGGCGAGCACGAGGTCGAGAGCATCGCGAAGCTGTATTCCGGACGCAGCAAGGTGATGCTCGATTCGCTGATCAAGGAGTCGGACGTGAAGGCATCGGTGGGCGACTATGAAGTCGTGCATCTGTCCGTGCATGGACGATTCAACAGCCAGGAGCCCATGCTGTCTTACCTCAAGCTCGCCCAGGGAGCACAGGACGACGGGCGGCTCACCGCCGCGGAGATGTTCGGCCTGCCGCTGGCCAAGACCAGCATGGTCGTTTTGAGCGCCTGTGAGACCGGCAAGGCCGAGGCCACCCGCTCGAATGAAGTGCTGGGGATGCTTCGAGCGCTGCTCTATGCAGGCGCGAGCACCTTGGTTTTATCCTATTGGGAAGTCGACTCCGCCTCGACGGCGCTGTGGATGGAAACGTTCCACCGCGCCGCGCAGGTGGGCTCGCCGGCGGAAGCTGCGCGGCAAGCGTTGAGGGCCGTGAAGAAGCGGCCGGAGTATGCCCATCCCTACTTCTGGAGCGCGTTCATGCTGGTGACGAGATAACGGTGGCGACGCCTCTCGACACGATCGGCGAGAAGCTGAAGGCTGTGGCCACCGGCTGGACCTCCTATACCGCCTTCGCCAGCTTCCTGCTTTACGTGCTTGGTTATCTCACGCTGCGCTTCCATTTGACGGCACTGGGCGTCGGCACCGACCTGGCAGTGCTCGATGAGCGCTACCTGTTCGCTGGCGCGAAGTTTGTGGTCTATCTCGTCTCGGCGGTGCCGATCGTGCTTCTGCTCGCGTTGATCGTGTTCGGCCTCCTGTACGTCCCGTTTCGTTTGATGCCAGCCTCCATTCGCACCAGCGTGTGCGCTCGGTGGACGCAAACCCGCGCTCACCCCATCCGCCTTGCGCTTGCCGGTATCATCGTCTCCGTGCTGATGATCCAGCTCGTGATGCGGCAGTGCTTCGTTTACAGCAATCTTTTGCTCGCTCCAAGCCTTCCGCCAGAGCCCGCCTGGCTTGCGTGCCTGATGCGCAGCGATGGTCTCATGTCCCTCTTCTACAGCGGGCTGGTCGCCGGAACGATAATCCCGGCTGCCATCGTCTTCGGCCTCCACGGCAGCCCGGAAGAGAGACGAAGCTCCTGGCTGCTGCGGGCACTGCTGATCTTTCTGGTCGCGGTGCAGGGTTTGCTGCTGCCGGTCAACTACGGCGTGCTGATCGTCGACAAATCGCTTGCGCGCGTGAGCATGATCGGCGCTGAACCCGTGAAAGAGGGGCTGCAGGCGTGGCTGGTGTGGGAAGGGAAGGACGGAGTGACCTATCTGGTACGCAAGAGCGAAGGCAACACGCGCTCGCTCCTCACGGTCCCGCGTGCCGATGCCAAGAAGACCGAGATCATCGGCTACGACCGTATCGTCCCGACTCTGGTTTCCGATCAAGAAGGACGCCGCGAATGAGCATCGCGTTACGGATAGGCGTATGTGCCGCGATCATTGGGATCGCGCTTGGAGACGCAAGCGGTGCACGAGCGGATACCTTGTTCGATCGCATTTTGCGAGTGATGGGAATTTCCGCAACTCCCAGCCAGATGAAAGGCGACAGCGACGTGATCGCCGGGCAAATCTGGATAGCCGAACTCGAGTTCGGCCGTCGCACGGCGCTCACTACGGATTCCGGCTATCGCTGGCCGGTCTATGAGCCCGGCGGCGAAAGCGTCGTTTCACTCCAGGGCGAGAGCGTCGTGAGGGTCTCGGCGAAGGCGCGCGAGGTCAAGGTCCTGCACACGATTCCTGGCGTGGAGAAGCTGGTCGGCTTCGATGGTGAGGACCGCGACAATCTGCTGGTTGTTTTGGACAACGGCAAAGCTCCCCTGGCCATGCTGTCGCTCAAAACCGGTCAGCTTACGCCGCTCCCCTACGACGCCAAGTCCAAGGATCACCGCCGCATGCTGAGCCACGTCAGGGGGCAGGAGCGGCTCTACGGAACCTCCCGTGTCTACGTCAAGACCGAAAGCAAGCAAGGCATGGAAGGCGCGCTGGAGTGGGGCGACGTCTATCTGCAGCAGGGCAAGGCCACGCCGCGCAATATCAGCGGCTGCGATGGCGTCACCTGCTCGCAGCCGTCGCTCTCCCCGAATGGCATGGCGGTCGTATACATCAGGGCGAGCGCGCACTAAGGTTGCTGCGCCGCTCTTCGGCCCTTGTCCGGTTGAAACCGGACCTACAAGGAAGATGTGCTGGCTTTGTTCCGGTGAAACCTCGATGCGCTATTACGGATCGCCCGCGCAGCGGAGTTGCCCGCATGCGACGGAATTGGTGTTCCGGCATCACGCCGCGCTACGCGGGGCGCACCGTCGACACGGCGTTCGCGGAGCGATCCGGGGCGAGAGGCGGTGCTAAGGCGCGCTACCCGCAAACGGCCGATTCCATCGGTAACGAGTCCGCGCGCCAGCCTGCACTGAAACGCGCATGAACCTGGCGCGTTTCAGTTACGACGTATTGGTTACGACGTAACCTGAAGGTTAGTCTCCACTGAAACTTTCGGTTTTCTGAAGGTTAGTCGCCACTGAAACTTCCTTCGTTGTTTTCACGACCGTCACGCCGTCACGTTGTCTTTGCTATCCTTCCCCCGCACAACAACGATATTTTCCGAAGCGAGACCTTCTCATGCCATCCGACAGTCCCGACCTGCGCAGTGACAATACGGTTCCCTGGCAACCGAGCCAGCGTTACCCCGACCCCGCGATCCAGATACTGGACCCGAGTTTCGCCAAATACCGGGTGAATTCCGCGTCGGTGGAGCGGATCGCACACGGCTTCCGCTGGTGCGAGGGGCCGGTCTGGTTCGGCGATGGTCGCTATTTGTTGTGGAGCGACATCCCGAACAACCGGATGCTGAAGTGGGAGGAAGAAACCGGTGCCGTGAGCGTATTCCGCAAACCGTCAGCCTTCGCCAACGGCAACACGCGCGACCGCCAGGGACGGCTGGTGACCTGCGAGCACGGCGGACGGCGCGTGTCGCGCACCGAGTACGACGGCAGCGTGACCGTGATCGCGGATCGCTTCGAGGGCAAGCGGCTCAATTCACCCAATGATGTTGTAGTGAAAGCTGACGGTTCCATCTGGTTCACCGACCCGCCCTTCGGGCTGCTCGGCAACTACGAGGGTCATGTCGCCAAACAGGAACTGCCGATGAATGTCTATCGCGTCGACGGCAGCAGCGGCGAGATCACGGTGGCCGAGAGCGAAGTGAACCGCCCGAACGGACTGTGCTTCTCGCCGGACGAGTCGATCTTGTACCTGGTCGAATCGGGCAGCACGCCGCGCAACATCTACGCATACGACGTGACCGATGGCGGCAAGCGGCTCACGCGCAAGCGCAAGTTCCTCGACGCCGGACCCGGCACGCCCGACGGCATGCGCTGCGACGCGGACGGAAATATCTGGTTCGGCTGGGGAATGGGCAACGCGGAACTCGACGGTGTCGTCATCTACAACCCGGACGCGCGCCTGATCGGACGCATCGCACTGCCGGAACGCTGCGCCAACCTTTGCTTCGGCGGCCTCGCGCGCAACCGGTTGTTCATGGCTGCGAGCAAGAGCGTCTATGCGCTGTATGTGAATACGCAGGGCGCACCCGGCGGCTGACGCCGCGCGCGTCCTGCTTAGGGGAAAGGGGCGAGGGGACAATAAAATGGTAATTCACTGATTGGGTAATTAGGTGAAGTAGTCGCGCCTCCATCTGACAGACAATGTCCGATTCCTGGGAATTTTAGACCGACGAGCGACGGGCAAAAACCGGCCAAAACCGGACCGTTGAGTATTTCCTCCATAGCGGGCTGTCGCGCCAAGGCTCCACAATAACCCGATGCTACCCGTCCGTACTATCATTGCATATGCGGACAGACCCTCTCGGGGGGTACGCGATCAATCAGATGATTAATGCGCGATGGCACGTCCTGCGAATTTCAACAGTACTGACCGGTCGGTCTGTTGAATAACTGTTGGGCACCACGAAGACAGGAGTAGCTGATGTCTGAACCGCCGAAAAACCACACGACTGCTCGGTGCTCATGCGGAAGTGTCGAACTCGAAGCGAGCGGCGCTCCCATCACAAGCGTTGTTTGTTACTGCGACGATTGCCAGGAAGGCGCCCGCCAACTTGAAGCGTTACCGAATGCACGTCCCGTTCAAGATCCCGATGGCGGGACCGCATACATCCTCTACAGAAAGGATCGCGTTAAATGCTCAAAGGGAGCCCTGCTCTTGAAGAGCCACAAGATCAGGGAAAAATCGGCCACAAACCGAGTCATCGCCACCTGCTGCAATTCAGCCATGTTCCTCAACTTCGATGACGGGAAGCATTGGGTTGATGTGTACCGATCGCGGCTTAAAGGAGATATCCCGCCCTTGCAGATGCGTATTTGTACAAAGTTCAAGCCCGAGAACGGCGATGTTCCGAGCGACATGGCCAGTCACTCGAGTTATCCCCTCAAGTTTATTGCGAAGCTCCTTGCTGCCAGGCTGGCAATGCTGCTTCATCGATGAGCCGTGGCGTGGTGCCCAACCATTCGTTCAACCGGACGCCGCTTCGCGGCTCCGGTTAACTCAGGCGTTGGGCTTCTGGAAACGCATGGTATTGATCCGAAAAATTCGGGGAGCGGATTTGGGTGCAACGTTGGCAATCGTCAACGAGGCTGCCCAGGCTTATCGAGGAGTGATACCGGCCGACCGGTGGCGCGAACCCTATATGCCGCCGGATGAACTGGGAAAAGAGATTGCGGACGGTGTCACATTCTGGGTCGCGGAGGAAGACGGACGTCTGTTAGGGGTCATGGGGATTCAGGACAAGGGAGAAGTCGCTTTGGTACGCCACGCCTACGTCACGCCGACCGTGCAGAGGAAGGGGGTGGGGACAAGGCTCCTGCGCCATGTGGAGGGCCTCACGGACAAGCCCGTTTTGATTGGTACCTGGGCGGACGCGTCCTGGGCGATAGAGTTCTATCGGCGGAACGGATTCACCGTCGTCCCGAACAGGCACAAAGACTCCCTGCTCCGGAGATACTGGTCAATCCCCGCGAGACAGGTCGAAACGTCGGTTGTACTTGCCGATGGACGATGGATGGAAGCCCGACAGCGCGCTCCAGCGGATGGCTAATCGCCGCCGCCGAGCGTCACGTTAGATCGCTCTCGAACACCAAACCGCATACCTATGGAGCATCACCTTCGGATCGCGAGGCCTGTCACCGACCTAGCGGCAACCCAAGCCATGTACTGCCGTGGCCTCGGTCTTCGTGTTGTCGGCAGCTTCGAGAACCATGAAGGGTTCGACGGCGTCATGCTCGGCACCGCTGGCGCGAATTACCACTTCGAGTTCACGCACTGTCGAAGCCATCCTGTCGTGCCCGCTCCTACGGCCGAAGACCTGGCAGTCTTCTACATCCCTTCGTCGACCGAGTGGCAAGCAGCGTGCGCCAACATGTCGGCGGCTGGCTTCAAACAGGTCGCGTCATTCAACCCGTACTGGACAATCCAGGGCCGAACGTACGAAGACCAGGACGGCTACCGTATCGTTCTGCAGAATGCTGAGTGGAGCAATGTCGAAGCGTCCTGAATCAGCTCCACTACGGGCATCCTCTTATTCATGCTCGTAGCCAGAATCGGGTTCAAGTCCCATGCTTTCTCCATTTCATCTCGGATAAGTTCCTCGTTGGCTTCTGAATGGCTGCAGCGATGATGTTTGAACAAGGTTAGGAAGGACCCAGCACAAAATTCAGCAACCCCTCCAAATTGTTGGAAGTCTTGTCGGCTTCAATGCCCAGTTCCTCCATGGGCAGATTGAATCGGTTCACCCAGTAAGTCGTATAACCGAAACTCTTTGCGCCGTAAGCATCCCATCCGCCAAAGGCTGCGAACACGATTTCTTCTTTTTTGAGTTTCAGTCTTTCCATGCCCAGTTCATAGGCACGAGGTTCGGGCTTGTATGTGCCATTTACTTCGGTGCTCAGCAATTCGTCAAAGAGGTCTGTTATTCCTGCTCCGTCGGCGTTTGAACGAAGCATCTTCTGACTGAAATTCGAAATGATGATGATGCGCACCCCGGAAGCTTTCAGCTTGCGTAATGTATCGACGGTATCGGGCCACGGCTTCAATGTCAGGTACGCATTCAGGAGCTGCTTTTGTGCTCCGGGAGGCAGCTCGAGCTTCATTGCCTTGGCGGTGTAAACCAACGCGTCTTCGGTGACTTTGAAGAAGTCGGCGTGGCGATTCGTAATGGATCGCAGAAAACCGTATTCGAACTGTTTGCCGCGCCACATCCTGGTGATCTCGGCGCCTTTGCCGGGAAAGACTTTCTCGACTTCGGGAATGACGGAATTGGCGTCAAAAAGTACGAAATAGTCGAATGCTACGGCCTTGAACCGCGGCGTGGAGTGTTCCTGCGCCAAACCCGGTCCGCACGGTAAAACCACGCACAAAAGTGCGAGAAGAGTTTTGGCTCCAGGAAACCTTGTCATGGTTTTTCCTTTTCTGATTGTTTTGATTCATCGATTGGCTGAACGTCAAATCTTCCAGCGCAGCATCGTAGCGCGCAGGAAGCGGAATTGCTCCTCGCAACGCCTGCATGCCGGACAGCGCTTGAGATGGGCGCGCAGCAACAGGCGCCTGAAGAATGACATTTCTCCGTCCATGCCCACGGACAGCAAACGGGTCGACTCCGGACAGGTGATCATTTCTCACGCCTCCATCGGCTGCAGAAACCAGTTGGTTTCCAGGCAGCGCCGCAAAGCCATCCGCGCCCGGTACATCAGGACCCTGAAGTTGGTCTCGGTGATCGACAGTTCGAGGCAGATCTCTCGGGTCTCCATCTCGAATAGCTCCCGCATCATGAAGACGCGTGCGGTGCTGGCAGGCAGTCGCTTCAGGCAGAAATCGACCATGTCGAAAAACCGCTTTTCCTCCCAGGACGCGGAAGGGTCGCGCCACTGCCCGGGACCGATCTCCCACACGCGCTCGGCGCTGGAGGTGAAAAACTCGTCGATATCATTCAGATCGAGTTCGGCCTGCAGTCCGATTATGTCGACCTGATCGCGCTTACGCCGGCGCAGCGCATCAAGAACCTTGTTCTTCAGGATCCCGGTGAGCCACGTCTTGACGGTGGATTGGTGGGCGAAACGGTCGAGCCCGCGATAGGCCGCCAGGAGGGTTTCCTGCACCACGTCCTCCGCAAGGTCGCGGTCTCGCAATTGCACGATTGCCACGCGCAGCAGGTATGGACGACACGCTGCCGCCGCTGCTTCGAAGTCCACAATGTCCGGCCTTCGAGTCATCGCTTCGCACGGTATTGCCACCGCGGCGGACGCGGCTCCAATCGGAGACGCAGATCTAGGCAGCCTTTGCATATTCGATGTCGTCTTTGTATAGCCGGTAGGCGTCCGCGTATTCCATGACGCGGGCCACCTCGCCGATCCATTCTTCGCCGTAGCACGCACGCCGCAGCAGATGGAATCCCATTTCCATGCCCGCAGCGATGCCGCCAGCAGTGACAATGCGCCCGGCGTCCACGACGCGCGCTCTGCTGATGCGGCATTTAGGCGCGATGACTTTGAGCCGATCGATCGGTACCTTGCCCAGGTTGGATGCTTCCAGCCGGTCGGGCTCCTTGCGGTTGGTTGCCGGCAAGCCGTCGAGCAGCCCGAGCTGTCCGTAAATCCAGGACCCGGTGCAAACGCTGGTTAGGAGCGTGTCTTCGGGCAGCCCGCCGATGAACCGGTGGAGATTGCCGTTATGCATTTCCTAGCGCGTTCCGAAGCCGCCGGGGATGAGAAAAGCATCCATGTCAGGATGGTCGTTGAAGGCATAGTTTGGCAGCAGCATCATGCCGGCTTGTGCCTGGACCGGGTGCATCGACTCCGCTATCAGGAACACGTCGAGCTCCGGATCGAAGCGGCGCGCCACCGAGAAGACGCCGTAGGGTGCGGCAAAATCCACAATTTCAGCTTCCTTGAAAATGTAAATACCAAGCCGGAATCCCGGTGTAACCGGTGGATTCATAGCCATTCTCCTGTGAGGGTTGCCTGCTGCCTTTCGTGCAGCAGCAGCCAGAATAATGATTGCGGTCCGCAGATTGACCCGCGGACCGCATGCCACGTGTACGAGAAACGGGCCGTCAATGGATTCAGTGATTCAATGCCGGCCAGTTCCTTTCCGCCTTTGCGATATACCCGGTGGAATCCTTTTCCCATACCTTCTGGATGTCCGCGTTGAAGTTGAGATACAGCTTGCCGTCCACGACCTTCCAGCCGTTCACCGGATCGATATCGAACAACTTGCCCTGCGACACACCCCAGGAGCAGAAGCCACCATATTGCGGCGAGTAACGGGCGGGGTTGGCAGCGAAGGCGTCACGATGCTCGCGGCTTGCAAACTGCCAGGTCACGCCGCCGTATTGAACGGTGTACTTGTCGGAACCCAGTTCGGGCCTGCCGTCGAGGAAGTAGGCCATGACGTCGTAGCCCTTGGCGCCGAGGCCGGCGTACAGGGTGTTGTACTCCGCGCCGGTGGTCTTGACGGCATGGGCCAGCGGTGCGCCAGCGAGCGCAAGTGCGAGGGCAACGGCTGCGGTTCCAGCGGTCTTCTTCAGATTCACGAAAGGGAAAAGCATTTGAAGTCTCCTTGGAAATTGTGGGTCATCGGTTTTCGACCCCGGGGCAGCGAATCCATGTGCAAGTGAAATCCGCCTCGAGGACCTGCTTTAGTCGAATCGAAGGTGCCGAGTGTTACACGCAGGCGGCAAATTCCATCGGCGAATCATGATGACCTCTGGATTCAGGGAACGAGTGGCAAGGGCGACAGAATAGACATGCGCTGAGCCGTGCACCATCACTCCGGACGCAAGACACCATTGCGTTTCCTGCAAGAATCCGGGCGGCAATGCGCTTGTGTGATTCGTGCACCTTCGGCACGAGTGTCCTGCGGGATCGGATCTGGTTGGCTTCGCAACGGCAGCTATATTGGGTCGCGTAGCGACAAGTCGTGAACCGACCACTTCGAGACATTCGTTAGCCGGATCTCATCGCCTGAATGCCTACGTTCAGGTCGTCGCAATCAAGGTTGTATTCGACACCTGGAATACTCACTCGCAGCACGAGCCCCGTGCCTGAATGGGCGGGCACTTCGCCGAGCCGAACGAGCAGAACACGCAGCAGTCGCCAGAATTTGGGCGCAAGAGCGCCTTGCAGTTGCTGCACTCGTAGTGGAACTGGCAGGCGTCAGTAGGCATGGTTTCCTGCTTGACGAAACCGCAGTGCGGGCAGGTCAGCACGGATTCGAGGACGATGGCATTCTTCACAAAGTCATTTCCGCACTGCGGAAGGATAGCCCGCGTTCGTTGTTGCTCGGGTCAAGCTCTCGGGCTGGGCCTTGTCGGGATCATAGGTGACGGTGGCCGTCTTCTTGTCGAAATTGACCTTGACGACGCTCACGCCGGAAACCTTATCGAGGGACTTTTTTACCGTGATCGGGCAGAGTTCGCACGTCATGTTTTTAACGTCGAGCGTGACGGTTTTCGGGGTGGCGGCCAGCGCCGCGAGGGGTAGTACGGCGAGCGCGGCAATCAGCAATTTGCGCATGAGGATTTTCTTTCAGTAAAACAGCAGGGCCAGTGACGGCACAGCCAGCAGGACGAGCAGCAGGACGGCGATGAGCCAGAACTTCAGCCGCTGGCGCTTGATAGTGCGCGGATCGGAGCAAGGTGTGCCCGGTGTGCAGACCTGCGGCACCAGATAAAGCTTGCGAAAGGCCAGCCCGAGAAACAACAGCGTCAATCCGATGAAGATGGGCCGGTATGGCTCCATCGCTGTCAGATTGCCCACCCACGTACCACCGATGCCGAGGGTCAGCAGCACGAGCGGCCCAACGCAGCATACCGACGCACCAATGCCCGCCAGCACGCCCGCGATCAACGAGCTTTTTTCGGTGAGCTGTGCCATACCTTTCTCCTTGAACCTGTTTACCCACGTGCCACTCTAAATCCCGTACCCAAGTACGGAGTCAAGGGGGGAATGTGATGACGGCAGAACTGACGATCGGCAAGCTGGCGGAAGTTGGAGGACTCCTGACGTTGGATGAGGCGTGCGCCTGCGCGCAGACGCGGACGTTGGCCGCTCGCAAGGTGGCGCTCATCGAACAGAAGATTGCGGACCTTGCCGCTATGCGGAAGGTACTTGCCAGGCTGGTAAAGCAATGCGATCAAGGTGACGGCGGCGCTGCCTGCCCAATTATCGACGTGCTGGCGACTGATCGAGGGAGAGGGCTGATGTTTCGCAAAGGGCAATGTTTGGAACAAAGCTAGCCGCCTTCGCAACTCGCCGGACTCGCGTCAAATGATTCAGTTCAGTATTCGATAGCCCCAAAGCAGACACCCGCTATTGACGCCTTCGGGTCGAGAAGCGACGGTCGAGTTTCTAGAAAGCCGTCGGTGGCGCTTGCCAAAACAGGACACGGGTCGTCAGATCAAGTGGCGTCTACTACAAATTAGGGGATTAAGAATCGTCAAAGCTCTTCAACCACGAAATCAGTCAATCACCTGATTACTTAATCGATCAGCCCAAAAAGCGCGGACCTGTGGATACAGCCGGGTGAACCGTTCATAGCGGGCTTGCAAGCTGGGGTCTGGCGATGGATCCGGCTCGAAGCGGCTGCGCTCGGGCGCAGTGCGACACACTTCCGTTTCTTCGCCTCCATTGGCCAGCCATGCCAGTCGTGCGGCCCCAAGCGCGGCAGCCGTTTCGGCGCCGGCTCTCAGGACGAGCGGACGCTGGAGCAGCGTAGCGAGAAGCTGCGCCCAGTAACTGCTGCGCGCACCGCCGCCGACCAACGACAACTCGCGTACGCTCGACCGCAACTCCGCATCGAGGGAATTGAACCCATCGAGCAGTCCATGACTCACTCCCTCTACCACGGCGTGCGCGATGTCTCCAGGCCCGTGCTCGTGCGTCAGTCCGAACAGCACGCCCTTGGCGTTCGGATCGTTGTGCGGCGTGCGTTCACCGGCAAGGTAAGGTAGAAACAACGGCGCCGAGGTTCGTTGCGACGGGCTCAGTGCCTCCGCTGTACCGAGCAGGCTGGCTTCGCTTTCGCGACCTGTCAATTGCGTGGCCCAGCGCAGGGCGCTGGCGGCCGACAACATCACCGACATCTGGTGCCAGCGGCCCGGCAGCGCGTGACAGTACGCGTGCACGGCGCTGGCCGGGTTCGGGAGGAAGCGGTCTGAGCAAACAAAAATGACGCCGGAGGTGCCGAGCGAAACGAACCCCTGACCAGGCATGACGGCGCCGATGCCAACGGCGCTGGATGCGTTGTCGCCGGCGCCGCCGGCAACGGGTATGTCTTCAGGCAGCCCCCACCGCCGCGCAACTTCTCCGTGCAAGCGACCGGCTGCAGCACTGCCCTCGACCAGGGAAGGCATCTGGGCGCGCGACAATCCACAAGCCGAGAGCACCCGATCCGACCAGTTGCGCGCCCCGACGTCGAGCCAAAGTGTTCCGGAAGCGTCGGAGTAGTCGGTGAACCGCTCGTTGGTCAGACGCAAGCGGATCCAGTCTTTGGGCAGCAGAACACAAGCGGTGCGAGCGTGGATTTCCGGCTCGTTCTCACGCAGCCAGACCAACTTCGGTGCGGTGAAGCCGGGCATTGCGAGATTGCCCGTGATGCCGCGCAGCTCAGGCACAGCCGACTCCAGCGCGGCGCACGCGTCACCGCTGCGGCCATCGTTCCAGAGAATTGCAGGGCGAAGCACTTCGCCCGATGCATCGAGCAACACGGCTCCGTGCATCTGGCCCGACAGGCCGATTGCCCTGACCCTTGCCATCGCACCGCCGTGCTTCGCCGCCAGGCGCAGCATTGTGCCGTCGAGCGCGGCCCACCATTCATGCGGGTGTTGCTCGCTCCATAGTGGGCGGGGCCGGGAGATCTGCAACGATTCCCCGGTTACTGCAACAACCTGATGGCCGGCATCGAGGAGCAATACCTTGACCTCGGAGGTGCCGAGGTCGATGCCGAGGTACATGCGCGAATCCGGCTCAGTCGCCGAATCGGCGGTTGGCATGACGCCGGAACTCACTTGGCGTCATGCCCTTTATTTCCAGGAAGCGTCGATTGAAGTTGGCGACATTGTTGAAGCCGACGTCGTAGCAGATGTGCGTGATGTAGCGGTTCGATTCCATCAGCAACAGGCAGGCTCTGCTGATGCGCACGCGGTTGACGAAGTCGATGAAATTGTTCCCCGTGGCGCGCCGGAAGAAACGCGAGAACCGGCTCTCGGTCATGCCGAACTGCGCCGCAAATTCGCTCATCGACGGCGCTTGCGCGATGTTCTCGGTAAGCTGGTTGACGATGCTGTTGATCTGCTCGAGCGAGACATCGTCGTCGAAACTCTGCAATCGCACGCTGGATAGCAATTGGTATTCGGTGCAGCGCGACAGATCGGCCATGAACTGGCAGAAGGCGGCGAACCGCTCCAGGCCCCGGCTGCTCTTGATTCTTTCGAAGAAAAGGCGCGCGTGATCCGAAAGGCCGAAGAATTCGATCCCGTTGCGCGCGCGCTCCAACAGGGGCAGGACCTCGGCAAGTTCCGACACGCTCCTACAGGCTGTCTCGATCGGCTCGTGATGAAACTGAATCACCCGGTCGCGCAGGCGTACGCCGCCGTCCGGCAAGTCGAGGGAGATCCAGTTGTGAGGCAGGCGGGGCCCCGTGAGGACCAGATGCCCGGGCTGGAACTGTCCGATCCAATCACCCACGAAGGCCTTGCCGGAAGTCGCCACGATGAGGTGGAGCTCATACTCGTCGTGATAATGCCAACGCGCGAGAGGCGTCGGGAAGCCATGATCTAGGCAGCGGATGAAGCCGACATCTTCCGCTGCCTCGTAGCCGAGCGAAGGCATGCGCGAGGCATCGAGTTCGAGTTCAGGCTGTCGATGTCTGGGCAGAAGACGTTGGTGGGCACGCATACTTTGCTCTCCCTAGCTCATCACGCTGCCGCCGTCCACATTCAACGTCTGGGCCGTGATGTAGGACGCTTCATCGCTCGCCAGAAAGACTGCCGCTCCGGCGACCTGGTCGGGACGGCCCATGTAGCCGAGCGGCACGGCCTTGCCTACGGCAACCTTTTTCTCTCCGGGTTGGAGCTGTTCGTAACGGGCAAAGAGCGCATCCACCTGGTTCCACATCGGTGTGTCGATCACGCCCGGGGCTATCGCGTTCACACGGATGCCGTACGGTGCCATCGCGAGCGCGGCGGACTGCGTGTAGCTTACGACCGCGGCCTTGGTGGCGCAATAGTGCGAGACCAGGGCCTCGCCGCGCCGGCCCGCTTGCGACGCGAGGTTGATGACCGTTCCAGGTGCGCCGGAATTGCCGTGCTGCGCGACCATCTGTGCGAGCACCTTCTGCATGACGAAGAACATGCCGCGCACGTTCACGGCAAAAAGCCGGTCGTACATCGCCTCGTCGCTTTCCAGCAGCGGGGCGAGGTCGAACAGTGCAGCGTTGTTGAACAGGATGCCGATGATGCCGAAGCGCGCCTGCGCCGCAGCAATGAGATCATCGATCTGCGCGGTGCGGGAGACATCGCAGGCGACGTATTGCAGCCGATCCCGGTGCTGCACGATCAGCGCGGCGAGCTCCCGGGAAGGTTCTCGCGTCACATCGACCGCCGTGCAGCGCGCTCCGTTCGCAAGATAGGCGGCCGTTACCGCCAGGCCAATGCCGCCCGCCGCCCCGGTAAGCAAGGCGTGCCGGTTCCCGAGGCGCTGGTTCATCGCTGATGCTCCTGGACGAGGCTTGCGACGCGCCGGCCTGCCGCTCGGACTTCCCGGACCAGGCGCGGATCGCCGGCTGTCGGACCCCATAGCACCGCATCGCCGCAGAACGCTTCCACCGGGTCGCTCGCCGCGCAGATCGCGTGCGCCGCTCCGGGGTCCATCGCCTGATCGTGATAAGTGTATGGAAGCTCATTGCGGTGCCAGCGCTGCAGGAACGCGAGGAACAGCGCGGGAAGCATCGATACGCTGGCTATCGACGCGTTCTTCTCCAGGCGCTCCCGGACCGTTGGGACAATGAAGCCCGGGATTTTGGAGTAGCCGTCCATGGCCACGCGCTGACTCGAATCCTGGATCGCGGGATTGCCGAAGCGCTCCAGTACGACGTCGCGGTATGCGGCGAGATCGATGGGACTAGGCCGCTCCGGGGTGGAGAGACAGGGAATCGCGTCGTTGGTTACGTACTCCCGTGCAATCCGCCGGATCGCCGGATCGCGCGTGCCTTCGTGAATATACCGGTAGCCGACCAGCGTGCCCGCCCAGGCGACGCAGGTGTGGCTCGCATTCAAAATGCGGATCTTCGCTTCCTCGTAGGGGTTCACCGATTCGACCATCTCCACCCCGACGCGCTCCCACGCCGGGCGGCCATTGCAGAAATCGTCCTCGATCACCCATTGGATGAAGCTTTCGCTCATGACGGGCACAGCGTCGTCCCAGCCGGTGGCGTTCTTGACACGCATGGCGGTATCGGGCGGTGGGCGTGGCGTGATGCGGTCCACCATTGCGTTCGGACTGCTGGTGTTCGCCACGACCCAGTCGTGCAACCGGGTGTCGTTCAGCAGCGCGATAAACTGCAGCAGGCCGCCGCGGAAGCGTTTGCCGTTGTGCCGCAGATTGTCGCAGTTGAGCAGCGTGACCTTGCCACCCGAGCGGCGCATGCGCTCGCGCAAGATAGCTGTAAGCGCGGCGTAGATCGTGCCGCCTGGCTTGCCCTGCCGCGCCGCCGCGACATCAGCCGCCAGATCCGGAAACGTCAAATCCAGGCGATTCCTGGCGTCTAGATAATATCCAGCCTCCGTCACGGTGAACGAGATGATGCGCGTCGAGGGATCGGCTCCGATCGCGATCAAACCTGCCAGGCTCGGCTCATACGGGACGACAGTCTTGATCGCCGTGATCTTGGTGTAGCTTCGCGCCCCCGTGGGCGCAACGGTCTCCAACGTGTATCTGCCGCCCTGGGCCGCGAGGTTGGCCATCAGCTCCATCATGTCCGGCCGGGTGTTGCCACCAGCCAGCACCCAGCCGTTGTCTCCCGATTCGATGAGACGGTGAACGTACACCGCCTGATGCGCGCGATGGAAGAAGCCGAGCCCCAGGTGGAGCATCACGAGCGGGGCCGACATGGATGGCGCCTCCGGCGGAAAATCAGCGTGCGGAAGGCGCTACGACCCGACCCTGCGAGTCGAACAGATGGGCAGCCGTGGCGTCGATCTGGACCCCGACCGTATCGCCGACCTGCGGCAGGTTCTGGGTGCTATTTTTGCGAGCCACCAGCTGAGTGCCGCGCGCGGTGCTGACGTAGACTAGCGTCTCGGCGCCCAGTGCCTCCACCAACTCGACGCGGGCTTGCAGTTGTCCGCCACCGGGTGGGCTCAAGGTCAGGCTCTCGGGACGCAGGCCCAGGTAACCGCCGGGTGGCACCGGCATGTGCAGCGCGGATTGGAACTGACCCACATCGGGACCGGCGACCATGTTCATTTGCGGGGTGCCGATGAACTGCGCGACGAATTGACTGTTCGGGCGGTAATACGCCTCCAATGGTGTGCCCACCTGCTCGACCCGGCCGTCACGCAGCACGACGACACGGTGCGCGAGCGTCATGGCCTCCACCTGGTCATGGGTGACGTAGATCGTGGTGGCACCCAGTTCCCGATGCAGTTTTGCGATTTCCACCCGCGTCTGTCCGCGCAGCGCCGCATCGAGGTTGGACAGCGGCTCGTCGAACAGAAATACCTTGGGCGAACGCACGATTGCACGCCCGATGGCGACGCGCTGGCGCTGACCGCCGGACAGCTCTTTCGGCGTGCGCTTCAGGTAAGGTTCCAGGTTCAGAATTTTCGCGACGTGCTCGACCTTCTCGCGGATCACTGCCGGATCTACCTTTGCCAGCATCAGGGCGAAGCTCATGTTGTCGTAGACGCTCATGTGCGGGTAGAGCGCATAGCTCTGGAACACCATCGCGAGATCGCGCTTCGACGATGGAAGCTTGGTGATGTCGCGCCCGTCGAGGTGTACGGAGCCACCATCGACTGTTTCCAGCCCGGCGATAAGGCGCAGCAGCGTCGACTTGCCGCATCCCGAGGGCCCCACGAAGACGACGAACTCGCCTTTCTCTATGGTCAGGTCGATGCCCTTGATGGCACGTTGTTCGCCGAAGAATTTTTCTACGCCATTGAGTTCGAGAAAGGCCATGCGCGTTACTCCCAGGTTACTTCACCGCCGATTCATTTCACCGCGCCGAACGTCAACCCCTGTACCAATTGCCGCTGACAGAACCAACCGAAGACCACGATCGGTGCGATCGCCATGAACGAGGCGCACGACAGCTTGGCCCAGAACAGACCCTCCGGACTCGAGTACGAGGCGATCAACGCAGCCAGGGTGCCGGCCTTTGCCGCGCTCAGGTTGAGCGACCAGAACGCTTCGTTCCACGCCAGCACGAGGCACAGGAGACCGGTGGAGAAGAGCCCGCCCATCCCCAGCGGCAGCAAAACCCGGCGGAACTCCTGCCACACGGTCGCCCCGTCCATACGGGCCGCTTCGAGGATCTCGTGCGGAATCTCGCGGAAGCTCGAATAAAGCATCCATACCATGATGGGCAGGTTGCTGAGGGTGAACACGACGATCAATACCAGGCGCGTGTCCAACAGTCCCGTTGTCTGTGCCAGCACATAGATCGGCACCAGCGCGCCCACCGCCGGCATCATCTTGGTGGACAGCATCCACATCAGCACGTCCCGCGTCCATTTGCTGCGGAAGAACGCCATCGAGTACGCCGCGGGCGCCGCGATGGCCAGCCCGAGCAGCGTCGAAACCACGCTGGTGATCAGCGAGTTCTTCGCGTAGAGCAAATAGTCGCTGCGCTGCTGCACCTCTACGAAGTTGTCGAGCGTTGGCGTGAAGAACAGCAGCGGGGGCACCGATATCGCCTGCAACTCGGTCTTGAAGGCGGTCAGCACCAGCCAGCCGAGCGGAAAGAAGAGCAGGAGAGTCACGATCCATGCGACGACGGTACGCACGAGCAGGACGGTGGAAAAGGCGGGCGCGGGAGCCATATGTTCGTCAATCCAGGTTCTTGCCGATGAGGCGGATGAGAAATATCGCCACGATATTGGCGAGGACGACGGCAAAGAGGGCTCCGGCCGAAGCCACGCCGGCATCGAAGTTGAGCAACGCCTGTTTGAAGATCAGGAATGCGACGTTGGTGCTGGCATCGCCCGGGCCTCCGCCGGTAGTCGTGTAGATTTCAGCGAAAACGCTCATGAGGAAAATCATCTCGATCATGATCACGACCGCGATCGAGCGTCCGAGGTGTGGAACGTACAGATAGCGCAGCTGTTGGAGGTAGCGTGCGCCATCCATGCGTGCAGCTTCCAACTGCTCGCGGTTCATCGACTGCAGCGCAGTCACGAAGATGAGCGTGGCAAACGGCAACCACTGCCACGCAACCATCAAGATGACGGAGAACAGCGGCCAGTCCGTCATCCAATCCACGGGTTGCATCCCGCAGAAAATCCAGACCTGCGCGAACACCCCGTAGATCGGGTTCATCATCATGTGCTTCCACAGCAGCGCATTCACCGTGGGCATCACGAAGAAGGGCGAGATCAGCAACACGCGCACCAGGCCGCGCCCCGGGAACGGATCGTCGATGAGAAGGGCCAGCGAAACTCCGACGACGACGGTGATGACAATGACGCTGCCGAGCAGGAGCAACGTGTTGATTATGGCCGGCCCGAACGACGAGTCGGTGATGAAGTACTGGTAGTTGGCTAATCCGATGAAGCCATGCTCGCCTGGCTGCATGAGGTTGTAGCGGATGAGCGAAAAGTAGATCGTCATCAGCAGCGGCACGATCATCCACAGGAAGAGCGTGATTACCGAGGGCGCGAGCAGCGCTCGGGGAAGAAATCGGGTCATCGTTTCAGTGCCTGGTAGTCGGGCCGGCGCCGGCCGGCCCGAACGTCAGATGACACACACTCGGGGATTATTTGTAGTATCCCGCCTTCTTCATCTCGCGGTCTGCCGAATTCTGTGAGCTCTTCAGCGCCTCATCGACCGTGACTTTCCCGGCCAAAGCCGCGCTCATTTGCTGTCCGACCGCAATACCGATGGCCTGAAACTCCGGGATCGCGGCAAACTGGACGCCGACGTATGGCGATTTCGGCAGCGTGCTGTCGTTGGGATTGGCGGTGTCGATCGCCTTCTTCTCGGCGTCGGCAAACTTGGCCGCCTTCAAGAACTCCGGCGATGTATAGGTGCTCTTGCGCGTTCCGGTGGGCACACTGCCCCAGCCCGCTTCCTTGCCGACCAGTTTCACGTAGTCCTTCGACGTGGCCCAGGCGATGAACTTCTGCGCCGCTTCCTGGTTCTTGGAACCGGCCGGAATCGCCAGTGCCCAAGCCCACAGCCAGTTGGCGCCCTTGGGCGTCACCGCGACAGGCGCCTGCGCGAAAGCCACTTTGTCGGCGACCTTGCTCTGCTTCGGATCGCTGATAAAAGAGGCGGCGATCGTGGCATCGACCCACATGCCGCACTTGCCCTCGTTGTACAGCGCCAGGATCTCGTTAAAGCTGTTGGCCGACGATCCGGGTGGTCCGTACTTGTTCAGCAGATCCACGTAGAACTTGATGGCGTCTTTCCACGGCTTGGATTCGAGCTGCGGCTTCCAGTTCATGTCGAACCACTGTCCCCCGTTGGTGTTGACCAGCGTAGTCAGGAATGCCATGTTGTCGCCCCAGCCCGGCTTGCCGCGCAGGCAAATCCCGTAGACGCCGTTTTTCGGGTCGTGGATTTTCGCGGCGAGGTCTTTGACCTGCGCCCAGGTCGGCCGCTCCGGAAGCTTGACACCGGCTTTGTCGGCGAGGTCCTTGCGATACATCAGCATCGAGCTCTCGCCATAGAAAGGTGCCGCATACAGCTTGCCGTCGACCGACAGGCCCTGGCGCATCGCCGGCAGGAGGTCGTCTACGTCATACGCGGCATCGGGCTTGAGTTCTTGAAGCCAATTCTTCTTGGCCCAGATCGGGGTTTCGTACATCCCGATGGTCATGATGTCGAACTGGCCACCCTTCGTGGCGATGTCGGTCGTTACTCGCTGGCGCAGCACGCCCTCTTCGAGCGTGACCCACTTGATCGTGATATCGGGGTTTGCCTGCTCGAAAAACTTCGTGAGCTTCTGCATCTCTATCATGTGACCGTTGTTGACCGTTGCGATCACAAGCTCGGTGGCAGCGTTCGAGGCACCAGCAACGGCCAGGCCGAATGCCAGCGCTAAGGCTGATTTCAGGTTCATGTTGCAAGTCTCCTCTAATATAGTTTTAGTCGACCCGGTGCGGCTTGCTGGTCACATCGGTGGTGTTCATGATAGGCGGGGCAGCGGGGTGCTCTGATACTCGCGGGACCTGCGATAGATACTGTTTTGCGGAAATAGGCCGGGAATCCGGCAATCCGGCAAGAAAATAGTATTGTGCGGGCGCGGTTGACTACCAGTTGGTAACCTCGCGCGCAACCGGTTGTTCATGGCCGCGAGCAAGAGCGTCTAAGCGCTGTCTGTGAATACGCAAGGTGCAGCCGGAGGCTGAGGCCATGGGGCGAAGAGAAAAGAGATAAAGAGGAAAGAGGAAAGGTAAAAGGAAAGACTAAAGAACAAAATGCCGCGCGCGCGGAGCAACTAGACTTTACTAGCCCCTAGCCCCTAGCCCCTAGCCCCTAGCCCCTAGCCCCTAGCCCCTAGCCCCTAGCCCCTAGCCCCTAGCCCCTAGCCCCTAGCCCCTTATGGCCGAAGGCCGGTATCCGCTCGTGGGAAGCCCCTGGCCCCTACGACCGCCCCCGTCGCCCGCTTCGCGAAGTAGGTGATCAGCGCGGAGGTAAACGCGCAGCCCGCCAGAAAATACACGCCCATCTCGAAGCTCCTGGTGCTGTCCTTGATCCAGCCGACGACGAACGGTCCGACATAGCCGCCGAGGTTGCCGATCGAATTGATCAGCGCGATGCCGACCGCGGCGGAGGCTCCGGTGAGAAACTGCGAGGGCATCGGCCACATGGACGGCCGCGAACCGTACAGGCCGACGGCGGCGACGGACATTGTGACCAGCGCCCAGGCGGACCCGGTGAAGAAAGCCGTGCCGGCGAGGCCGATAGCGCCGACCGTCGAGGCGACTATCAGATGCCAGCGCCGTTCCTTGCGCCGGTCGGAGGAATGTCCCCAGCAAATCAGGCCGATCACGCCGATCACATAGGGGATCGCGGTCAGCAGTCCCGTCACGAAGTTAGAGTGCCCCAATCCCTTGACGATCTGCGGCAGGAAGAAGGTGATGCCGTAGCTGGCGATGACGCTGGTGAAATAAATCATGGACAAGACGAGCACACGCCGGTCGGTCAGCGCACGCAATAGGGTCAGGCGGCCGACGCCTTCGATCTTCGCGCGTTCGGCCTTCAATTCCGTATCGAGCCATTCCTTTTCATCGGAATTCAACCAGCTCGCCACTGCGGGGCGGTCAGTCATCAGCATCAGCACGACGACGGCGAGCAGCACCGCGGGCAAGGCTTCGATGATGAACACCCATTGCCAGCCATGCAGGCCCCAGACCCCTTCCATTTCCATGACGGCGCCGGAAACCACCGATGCCAGCGCATTGCCGAGGGGGACGGCAACGAACAGTGTGGAGATCACGCGCCCGCGATACTGCGCCGGAAACCAGTAAGTGAAGTACAGAATCATGCCGGGGAAGAAACCCGCTTCGGCGACACCGAGCAGGAAACGCAGGATGAGAAAACTGATCGGCCCCGTTGCGGCGGCCATCAGGCCGGAGATGATGCCCCAGGTAATCATGATGCGGGCGATCCACAGCCGCGCCCCGACTTTTTCGAGAACCATGTTGCTCGGCACTTCGAACAACGCATAACCGAAGAAGAAAATCCCTGCACCCAGGCCATATAGATAGGCGCTGATGCCGAGATCCTTGTTCATCGTCAGCGCGGCGAAGGCGACGTTGGTGCGGTCGATGTAGGCCACCAGGTAGGCGACCACGACCAACGGCAACAGCCGCCACGACACTTTCAGGATTGTGCTGCGCTGGAATTCGGGCCTGAAGCGTGAATCCATCGTGGTTCCCCCCGGGAATGTTTTGTCGCAGCGCGTCAGGCGCCGTCGATTGTTGGTTGTCGCGCGTGATTATGCAGGAATGGCCGTGACGAACGTTACGATCGTGACGGCGTGACGAGGCAAGTGCGGCCTGAGAGCAGGCTTGAATGTCGAGAACTGGGGGAGAACGAATGCCAGGTTACGATTCAGGCCCTTATACGGCGTCACGATCCTTACGACATTCCCGCTACCGTCGCACTCCCTGCGGTAGTATCTTTGCTACCATCGTCGGCAGGCAGGTCTGCGGCGAAATATTTCCTTACACATTCATTTCGGGAGCACATCTTGGGCACTCTCAATGTCAATGGAAAACAGGTCAGTGTGAATGTCGAAGACGACATGCCGCTGCTTTGGGTATTGCGCGATGAACTGGGCATGACCGGCACCAAATACGGCTGTGGCATCGCAATGTGCGGTGCCTGTACGGTGCACATCGACGGCAAGCCGGTGCGCTCCTGTGTGATGCCGGTGTCCGCGGTAACCGGCAAAGTCATCACTATCGAAGGGCTGTCGAAGGACGGGTCGCACCCGGTGCAGAAAGCTTGGGTGAAGCTGCAGGTGCCGCAGTGCGGTTACTGCCAGAGCGGCATGATCATGGCCGCCGCGGCGCTGCTGAAAGAAGTCAAGAATCCGTCGGACGCGCAGATCAACGATGCGATGAGCAACATCTGCCGCTGCGGGACCTACGCGCGCGTACGCGAAGCGATCCATCTCGTCGCGAAGTCCGCCTGAGGAGGCCATGATGAAACCGCAAAAATTCGAAGCCGGACGCCGCGATTTTCTCGTCAGGACCGCCGCCGTTTCCGGCGGCCTGGTGCTCGGCGTCGATCTGTCGGGCACGGTGCAGGCCGCCGCTGCCGCCGGCACTCCCGCCGTTGCCGCAGGCACACCGGAGGTCACGCACTGGGTTGTGATCCAGCCCGACGACACCGTGGTCATCCGCGTTGCCCGTTCCGAACTCGGACAAGGCTCCTTCACCGGCCTCGCGCAACTGGTCGCCGAGGAACTCGAATGCGACTGGAGCAAGGTTCGTCCGGAATACGCGGACGTGAACGACCATATCAGGCGCAATCGCATTTTCGGATCGATGTCCACCGGCGGCAGCCGCGGCATCCGCGAATCGCAGGAGTATCTGCGCAAGGCGGGGGCGAGCGCGCGCGAGATGCTGGTTGCGGCAGCGGCGCAGGAGTGGGGCGTGCCCGCCGCCGAGTGCAAGGCCGCGAAAAGCGTGATCTCGCATGCGTCGGGCAAGCGCACCACTTACGGCAAGATGGCTGCGGCGGCATCGAAACTCGACGTGCCGAAGGAGCCGAAGCTCAAGGACCCGAAGGACTGGAAGCTGATCGGCACCTCGCCGGCCCGCTTCGACATCGCCGACAAGACCACCGGCAAGCAGATCTATGCCGCCGACGTGCGCCTGCCGAACCTGGTGCACGCGTCCATCGTCCAGTGCCCGGTATTCGGCGGCAAGGTCAAAAACTACGACGATTCGAAAGTGAAGGGCACGCGCGGCGTGAAGGCCGTTGTCGCCGGCGACGACTGGGTCGCGGTAGTTGCCGACAACTGGTGGCGTGCCAACCAGGCGCTCAAGGCTGTGCCGGTGGAATGGGACGTGGGCGAGAGCGGCAACGTCACCAGTGAATCCATCATGAAATTCCTGCGCACCGGGATCGATGCGAAAGACGTTCCGGTCGCGCGCAAGGACGGCGACGCGGAAGCTGCGCTCGGCAGTGCGGCGAAAGTGATCGAGGCGGAATACCACGCGCCTTATCTGAACCACGCGACAATGGAGCCGCAGACCGCGACGGCGATCGTGACGGATGACAAGGTCGAAGTCTGGGTCGGCACGCAGAACGGCGAATCCACTATTGCAGCGGCATCCGAAGCGGCGGGCATTCCGCTGGAAAACGTGATCGTGCACAAGATGCACGCCGGCGGCGGCTTCGGCCGGCGCGGGCCGCATCAGGAGTACACCAAGCAAGCCGTGGCGATCGCGCAGAAGATGCCGGGCACACCGGTCAGGCTGCAATGGTCGCGCGAGGAAGACATGAGGCAGGGCCGCTACCGCCCGGTGGCACTGGTGAAGCTGCGCGCCGGACTGGACAAGGACGGCAACTGGAACGCGTGGCAGGTGCGCCAGGCCGACCAGTCCATCTTCATCACGGTGCGGCCGGCCGATATCAAGAACGGCATCGACCCGGTGAACGTGCGGTCCTTCCAGGACAATCCGTATGTCGTGCCGAACTTCACCGACGAGTACGCGATGCGCAATCCGCACGTGCCGCCGGGATTCTGGCGTGCCGTCGCTCACACGCATAATCCCTTCTTCCGCGAATGCTTCATCGACGAACTGGTGCAAGCCACCGGCCGGGACCCGGTTGAGTTCCGCCGTCCGCTGCTGAAGGGCAAGAAGGACCTCGGGGTGCTGGAAGCGGTGGTGAAAGCCGCGGCCTGGGACAAGCCGGCGCCGAAGGGGATTCACCGCGGGATCGCGGTGGTCGATTCCTATGGCAGCTTCACCGCCGCGGTGGTCGAGATCGCGGTGACGGACGGTACGGTCATCGAAGTCAAACGCGTCGTCGTCGCGCTCGACAGCGGCTACGTGGTGCATCCGGACGCGGTCGTCGCGCAGATGCAGGGTGGCGTGATCTGGGGTCTGAGTTCGGCCATGCACGAAGAGATCACCATCAAGGACGGTCGCGTCGTGCAGAGCAACTTCTCGGATTACCGGGTCCTGCGCCTGGCCGAAACGCCGAAGATCGAAGCCGTCCTGGTGCCCACCGGCGGATTCTGGGGCGGAGTCGGCGAGCCGCCGATCGGCGCGGTCATCCCCGCGCTCGGCAATGCGATCTTCGCCGCCACGGGCAAGCGCGTGCGTTCGCTGCCGTTCAAGAATCATGGGTTCAGTTATAAAACATGAGTGGTTAGTGGCTGGTGGCTCGTGGCTAGAAAGAGCAAGGCCTCGGAACTTACGACTCGGGACTTAGCAGGAAACCGGTCACATCGTTACGCTTGTCACGATGCGGGCCGGCGGCGCGCGCTCGGCGCGTTGGCTGCCGGCGCGTGCCTGCTTCTCGTCCGGCCGGCGCAGGCGACGCCCGACGAGCTCGTCGTCGCGCTGCGCGAAACGTTCGGCGATCGTCCGATCAAGCGCGGCAAGGTGAAGCTCGAGATACCCAGGTTGGCGGAGAACGGCAGCGTCGTGCCGGTCACCGTCAGCGTGGACAGCCCGATGACGGAACAGGAGTACGTGAAGAGCATCCACCTGTTCGCGGAAAAGAACCATCTGCCGCGCATCCTGGAAGTGCGGCTCGGGCCTTACAACGGCAAGGCAGTCCTGACTTCGCGCGCGCGCGTGGCGACTTCGCAGCAGCTCACGGCGGTGGCAGTACTGAGCGACGACTCGCTGTGGTCGGCTGCCGCGGATATCGAAGTCGTTACCTCGGAGTGCGGACTGTGAGCCGCATGGGCGCGGCGCGGGTGCGCATGCCCGGGAGCGCGAAGCGCGGCGAGGTCATCGAGATCCGCACGCTGGTGCAGCATCCGATGGAATCCGGTTTCCGGCTCGACAACACCGGCAAGGAGATTGCGCGCCACATCGTCGAATCTTTCGACTGCACCTACAACGGCCGCGAGATTTTCCGCGCAAAGCTTTATCCCGCCGTTTCCACCAATCCGTTCTTTACGTTTTATGCAGTGGCCGCGGAAAGCGGCGATTTCGTCTTTACCTGGAAGGATGACCAAGGGGGCGTCGCGACGGTTACGCAGATGCTGAGCGTCGCGTAGGGGCTAGGGATGAAGCAGGGACTAGGGGCTAGGGGAAAAACAGGGGCTTGGGATTAGGGAAATATAGCGATTGCGGAAGAAAGATGCGTGATGTAAAAAAGCAGGAACCAAATCACGAAGAGTTTTCCAATCCCTAGCCCCTAGCCCCTAGCCCCTAGCCCCTAGCCCCTAGCCCCTAGCCCCTAGCCCCTAGCCCCTAGCCCCTAGCCCCTAGCCCCTAGCCCCTAGCCCCTAGCCCCTAGCCCCT